>DASZQQ010000092.1:0-6428 GCA_035549595.1 Caulobacteraceae bacterium | reverse complement strand
TGATCGAGACGGTGGAGACCGATCACGGGCCGATCGACCTCTTCTGCTCGAACGCGGGCATCGGCTACGGCGGCGGGGCGGAGGTCTCCAACGACCGCTGGCAGCGGATCTGGGAGATCAACGTCATGGCCCACGTCTGGGCCGCCCGGCACCTCGTGCCGCGCATGCTGGCGCGCGGCGGCGGCTATCTCCTGAACACCGCCTCGGCGGCGGGCCTCCTGTCGCAGATCGGATCGGCCCCCTACGCGGTGACCAAGCATGCGGCGGTGTCGCTCGCCGAATGGCTGGCGATCACCCACGGGGACGCGGGGCTGAAGGTCTCGGTTCTGTGCCCGCAGGCGGTGCGCACGGCGATGACCGCCGGCAACCCCGACGGGGTCGCCTCGGTGGACGGGATGATCGAGCCGGACGTCGTGGCCGACGCCTGCGTCAAGGCGATCGAGGCCGAACAGTTCCTGGTGCTGCCGCACCCGGAGGTGCTGGACTACATGCGCCGCAAGACCGGCGACTACGACCGCTGGATCGGCGGCATGCGCAAGCTCGCGCGCCGGTACCAGGGCTAGGGCCGGCGTCGATGAAAGGTGTGCTCGAGGGCGTCCGGGTCCTGGACTTCGGCCGCTACATCGCCGGTCCCTACTGCGCGACGCTGCTGGCCGAGTTCGGGGCGGACGTGATCCGGATCGAGAAGCGGACCGGGGGCGAGGACCGCTTCCAGGCCCCGCTGACGGACACGCAGGAGGGCGGCCTCTTCCTGCAGATGAACCGCAACAAGCGCGGCATGACGCTGGACCCGATGAAGCCGGCCGGCCAGGCGGTGGTGCGCCGGCTGGTGGAGACGGCCGACGTGGTCGTGGCCAATCTGCCGCCGCAGACCCTGGCCGCCATGAAGCTCGACTACGAGAGCCTGAAGGCGATCAAGCCCGACATCATCCTGACCATGGTCACGGCCTACGGCCAGGGCGGGCCCTACAGCGAGCGGGTCGGCTTCGACGGTGTCGGCCAGGCGATGAGCGGCTCGGCCTACATGACCTCCGAGCACGATGGCGCACGGCCGTTCCGCTTCCAGGCACCGTGGGTCGACTTCGGCACCGCCCTGCACTGCGCCTACGGCACGGTGCTGGCGCTGATGGAGAAGGCCAAGAGCGGCCGTGGCCAGGTGGTCGAGGGGGCGCTGCTGGCGACGGCGCTGACGATCGGCAACGGCCTTCTGATCGAGCAGTCGGTGCTGAACATCAACCGCGTGCCGACGGCCAACCGCAGCCAGACCGCGGGGCCGGTGGACATCTTCCGCACCAGGGACGGCTGGATCCTGGTGCAGGTGATCGGCAATCCGCTGTTCAAGCGCTGGGCCGAGCTGATGGGCGAGGCCGAGTGGCTGACCGACCCGCGCTTCGCCGACGACATCAAGCGCGGCGAGAACGGCGAGGCGATCTCCGAGCGCATGGGCCGCTGGTGCGCCGAGCGGACCACGAACGAGGCGCTGGACATCCTCGGCAAGGCGATGATCCCGGCCGGGCCCGTGCTGAAACCGCAGCAGACGCTGGACGACCCGCACGTGCGGGCGATGGGCTTCTTCCAGGAGGTCGACTACCCGGGCCTGCCCAAGCCCGCGCCGCTGGCGAAGACGCCGGTGAAGCTGTCGCAGACCCCGGGCGCGATCCGCGAGCGCCCGCCGCTGCTGGGCGAGCACACCGAGGCGATCCTCGGCGAACTCGGCTACGGCGAGACGGAGATCGAGGAACTGCGCGCCGCGCGCGTCATCTGATCAGCCCTATTTCACCACAGAGGACACAGAGGTTCACAGAGGAAAACAGAGCGGCCGCTGCTCAGGCGACCTCTGTGTTCCTCTGTGTCCTCTGTGGTGCGAGCTGAATCGCCGGCTTCGCCGGCCGTGAGGGTCAGCCGACCTTCATGCGCATCTGGCCCATGAAGTCGCGCTTGCCGAGGGGCGCGCCCTTGGAGCGGAGGATGTCGTAGGCCGTGGCGGCGTGGAAATAGAAGTTCGGGAGCGAGAAGCTCATGATGAAGTTCTCGGCCGTGAACGGGATCTTGAAGTCGCGCATCTGGAAGAGGACGTCCTTGCCTTCCAGGGCGTCGACCTCGGCGCGGTCGAGCTTGGTCAGGGCCTCGCGGGTGTCGGCGACCAGCTTCTGCAGGCCGGCGTAGTCGAGCGGGCCGAGGTCCGGCGGCGGGCTGAAGACGCCCTTCTGGATGCCCTCGATGGCGCCCTGCGAGTGGTGGTGCACCGAGACGATCTGGAAGCGGAACGGCAGCATGTCGTTCCAAAGGCGCGTCTCGACGATGTCGTTCGGGTCGATGTTGTTGTCGCGGCAGTGGGCGGCGCCGCGCTCGAGCACGCCGCCGATGGCGCCGAGGGTCTGCAGGTAGCAGCCGACGCTGATGTCGTAGAGCGAAATGGCCATCCGGATTTCCTCGTTGTTCTCGATGAGGCCCAAGCTCTTGGCGCCGTTACGTGAGGGAGCGCAAGGTAGGGCAAGACACAGAGGGAAGGACGGCGCCATGGCGTTCGAGGGCTATCGCCTGATCAAGGTCGCGCGCGAAGGGCGCGTGCTGACGGCCACGGTGGACAACCCGCCGATCAACCTGATCACCCTGGAGCTCTACGGCGAGCTGGCGCGGCTGGCCGAAGAGGTCGCCGCCGATGCGGACGCCCTGGTGTTCGTGCTGAAGAGCGCCAATCCGGACTTCTTCCTGGCCCACTTCGACGTCGGCGCGATCCTGTCGTTCCCGATCGACCGGCCGGCGGCGCGGGGCAAGCCGGGCGACAACGCCTACCACACCATGTGCGACCGCTTCCGGACCATGGACAAGGTGACCATCGCCCAGATCGAAGGGCGCGTGGGCGGCGGCGGGGCCGAGCTCTCCATGGGCTTCGACATGCGCTTCGGCGTGCGCGGCAAGACGATCGTCAACCAGATGGAGGTGCCCCTCGGCATCCTGCCGGGCGGCACCGGCACGCAGCGGCTGCCGCGCATCGTCGGCCGCAACCGGGCGATGGAGATCATCCTGGGCGGGGTGGACATGGACGCGGAGACGGCCGAGCGCTGGGGCTGGCTGAACCGGGCGCTGGCGGCGGACGAGATCGGCCCCTTCGTGGCCGCGCTGGCCCAGCGCATCGCCCGCTTCCCCGCCGAGGCGGTGCGCCTCGCCAAGGCGTCGGTGAACGCTGCCGACCTGCCGCTGGAGGAGGGGCTCGTCGAGGAGAGCTACCTGTTCCAGCAGCTGATCCGCACCGAGTCCGGCCAGCGGGCGATGCGGCGCTTCCTGGAGATCGGCGGCCAGACGCGCGAGGGCGAGCTGCGCGTGGCCGAGCTCAGCGGCAAGATCGCCGAGGGGTGAGCATCCTCAGCCGCCGGCGGTGAGCACCGGCTGAGCTTCCTGCGCGGGCTCCTCCGGGGCCGCGTCCGGGTTCGTTCGGACGTCCCAGGCCCGCACGAGCGGCGAGATCGCCAGGAAGACGACGCCGAAGCCCATGCCGACGAGACCGATCCAGGTGAAGACATGGACGGCCGTCGCCAGCGCCTTGCCCGGGTCCAGCACCTGGCCGCCGACGGTGTCGGTGGCCGCCAGCTTGGCGATGAAACCGCCGATGAACTGGCTCCAGGACGTCGAGAGGCTGAGCATGCTGAGCAGGGTGGCCACCAGGGCCGGCGGCGCCAGGCGACTGACAACCGACAGGCCCACCGGCGACAGGCAGAGCTCGCCCGTGGTGTGCAGCAGGTAGGCGCCCAGCAGGAAGTACAGCGGCGTACGGAAGGCCGGGTCGACGAACCGGGCGCCGAACACCAGCAGCATGAAGCCGCCGCCGACCTGCAGCAAAGCGAGGCCGAACTTGACCATCACCGGCGGGTCGGCGTTGCGCCGGCCAAGCCACGCCCAGAGGGCGGCGAACATCGGCGCGAACATCAGGATGAAGCCGGGGTTGAACGACTGCGTCTGCGGCGCGGCCAGCCCGGTGTCGATCCACCAGACGCCCGGCTGGTGCATGAGGCCGGCGGCCTCGACCATCGCCTGGGAACCGAGGAACACCTGGTGGCCCAGGAAGGCGAACGTCACCGGCGAGGAAACGACGTTGAGGTCGGTGTTGCGCTCGGCGAACAGGTTCAGCGACGAGCCGGCCTGCTCGAACAGGGTCCAGAAGACGATGAAACCCAGCATCAGGATGAAGGCCAGGCCGATGCGCAGCCGCTCCTGGGTGTTGCACTTGGTGACCATGTAGACGGCCAGGTAGCCGACCGCCGAGAGGGTCACGGCCGACAGCAGGAGGCCGATCATCGTCGGCCCGAGCGCGGCGCTGCCGTACAGGAACAGCCAGACGGCGCCGACGATCGTCAGGCCGCCGAGGTAGATCAGCCACTCCCCGTTGATCGGGCCCGCGACGGGCTTGGCCAGGCGCACCGGGTCCGGGGGCTCGCCCTTGCCCTGCAGCAGGGGTTTGCCCAGGACGAAGACGATGAAGCCCAGCGACATGCCGATCGCCGCCAGGCCGAAGCCGGCCCACCAGCCGACGTTCTGGCCGAGATAGCCGCAGACGACGCCGGCCCAGAAGGCGCCGAGGTTGACCCCGTAGTAGAAGATGGTGAAGCCGCCGTCGCGCCTGGGATCCTCGCGCGGGTAGAGCTGGGCGACCAGGGGTGACGTCTTCAGGAACGAGACGCCGACGACGATCAGGGACAAGGCCAGGAAGAGGGTGTTCTCGGCCAGCTGGCTGCGGCTGACGACGTCGATCCTGAAGTCCTTCTTCTCGAGCTTGGCCGGCAGCGGCGAGCCGGGCGGCAGGCCTTCGACGGTGAGCCCGCCGTCGGGCGTCGAGTGGTAGGCGTAGGGCTTGCCGGCGACCAGCAGCTTGACGTCGCGCGCGGCGGCCCGGCCCTGGAGCTGGAAGGCGTAGGTCTGGCCATGCCAGGTCAGCTGCTGCTGCGCCGGCGGCCCCTCGAGGGCCATGGTCAGGTGTCCGCAGACCAGAAGCAGGGCGCCGAAGGCCACCGCCTTGCGGGTCCCGAGCCACCGGTCGACGATCACCGCCGCGCCGATCGGCAGCAGGGCCACCATGGTGGTGTAGGACGAGTAGCGGCCGGCGGCCGTCTTGTCGTCGAACAGGAAGTGCTGGGTCAGGTAGAAGATCAGCAGGCCGCGCATGCCGTAGTAGGAGAAGCGCTCCCACATCTCGGCGAAGAACAGGATCACCAGCCCCTTGGGGTGGTGTCGTCGCAGCTGCACGACGATCGGGATGGCGCTGAGCGCCGTGATCAGCGCGCCGATCAGGAAGACGATGTCGATTCTCATTCCGCGGCCTTGGGCCCCCTGGCGGTTCGCGGCGCGTCCGGCAGGGGCCGATCATGCGCCAACGCTTGGCTTCAGAGGCATGACGCTCGGCTCGCGGCCGCCCGCCGCCGAACAATCATGCTGTGTGGGGGCATAGGAGGGCGCCGGAGGCTGCGCGTCCAGCCCCCGGCGATGGGTCGCGGATCGGCGGAGAGGTCATCCCTTCACGAACGGGGCGTGGGGCGCGGAGACATGCCGCAGGAAGAGCCGGTCTTCGCGCCGGATGAAGCCCTCACGGCGGGCGAAGTCGAAGTTGGCCTTGCCCTCGGCGTCCGCCCGGATGCGGGCGCGGTAGGCCTCGTAGTCGCCCAGGCCGTCGAAGTTGATGGCCGCCAGGCCGAGCGTGGCCGAACCTTCGTGCGGGCCCCAGTAGCCGACGAGGTCGCCGCCGCAGCGGGGGATGATCTGGCCCCAGGCCCGGGCGTAGGCCTCGAAGGCCTCGGGGCGGAACGGGTCGATGTCGTAGCGGATGAAGCAGGTGATCATGGCGGCCTCCGGCGCTGGGATGGGCGGCCGGCGTAGCGTGCGGGAGGCGCGGGACGTTTCAGCCCCGGATGGACGATCCGGTCACAGGGCCCAGCGGAACGCCCGCTGCAGTTCGCGCGTCCCGTCGCGGTCGTACCAGCGGCCGTGGGCGAGGATCACGCGCTCGGGGCTCCAGCCGATCATCCGCTGGACCGCTGCGCGCAGGGGGCCGCGGCGCCGGGCGAAGCTGGCGCGCATGTCGTGGGGAGCCGAACCGTGCGGGTCGGCCGCTCCGGCGAGCTTCACCACCCAGCGCCAGCGCGCGCAGACCCGGCAGGCCTCGAAGTTCTCGATCAGGTCGGTCAGCACCAGGGTCCGGCTGGGCCGATGGAAGAAGCAGATCTCGTTCAGGATGTCGCCAAGCACGGCGGCCTGGTCGATGACTTCGGCCCATTCGGCAGGCGGATGGTCATCGAGGGTGCGGGCCCTGGCCGCCAGGGCGCCCGGGACCTTCTTCTCGAGGCCTGGCGCGACGAAGACCGCAGCCTCGGGGTAGAGGGCCGCCCAGTCCGCCAGCCAGACATGGTGCAGGCTGTTCGGCGCGACCAGGCAGGTCA
>DASZQQ010000091.1:0-5743 GCA_035549595.1 Caulobacteraceae bacterium | reverse complement strand
CTGGCGGCCCTCGGCGCCGCCGCCGGCCTGATCTCAGGCCAGCCGTTCGCCGCCCGCGCCAAGACCCTGTTCGCCCAGGCGCGCAAGGCCGCCGCGAAGACCGGCCTGCGCAACCGCCAGCTCACCGCCGACCTGCAGGACGCCGAACTGGCGCTGAAGCTGGGTGGGGTCAGCCTTTGCGCCGCGCCCTGGCGCGGACCCGAGGTGCTGGCCGAGACCGCAGACGGCGAGACCGTCCGCACCCTGGCCGAGGCGGCCGCCAAGGGTCTGGCCAGCCTCGGGCTCGACCTGGACGAGGCCCGCGCAGAACTGCTCGGCCGGCGCACCCTCATCGACGCCCCGGCCGTCGACCACGCCGCCCTCTTCGCCAAGGGCTTCACCGACTACGAGATCGCCGCGGCCGAAGCCGCCCTCGCCGGCGGCGCGGACCTGCGCGCGGCCTTCGCGCCGATGGTCGTGGGCCTGGGCTTCGTCTGCGACGTGCTGGGCGCCGAGACCCTGGCCGCGACCCGCGGCGGCTTCGACACCCTGGCCTTCGCCGGCTTCACGGCGGAGGAGATCGCGTCGGCCGAGACGCACGCCTGCGGCGCCGGGCGCATCGCCGGACCGGCGCTGTTCCGTAGCGAGGCCGAAACGCCGCTGGCGGCGCGCCTGGCCATGGCCGAGGCGATGGGCCCGTTCCTGGACGCCCCGCCGGTCGTCCCCCTCCCCCTGGCGTTCGACGCGCCGGTCGAGGCGGCGGCCGCGCTGCAGGCCGAGGCGGCCGCCACCGGCGTGCGCGCCGTGCGCCTCGCCCGGGCTGCGGCCCCGGCCGGCTTCGCCCTCGACCTTCCCGAGCCCCAGGCCGAGCGTGCGCGCCGCCCCGAGCCGCCGCGCGAACCGGAGCCCGAACGCATCGTCGAGCGGATCGTCGAGGTCGGCCGCAGCCGGCGCAAGCTGCCCGACCGGCGCAAGGGCTACATCCAGAAGGCCGCGGTCGGCGGGCACAAGGTCTATCTGCACACCGGCGAGTACGACGACGGCGAGCTCGGCGAGATCTTCATCGACATGCACAAGGAGGGCGCCGCCTTCCGCTCGCTGATGAACAACTTCGCCATCGCGATCTCGATCGGCCTGCAGTACGGCGTGCCGCTGGACGAGTTCGTCGACGCCTTCGTCTTCACCCGCTTCGAGCCGGCCGGGCCGGTGACCGGCAACGACTCCATCCGCTCGGCGACGTCGATCCTCGACTACATCTTCCGCGAGCTGGGCGTCAGCTACCTCGACCGCCGCGACCTCGCCAACGCCGACCCGGCGGAGCTGAACGCCGATGGCCTGGGCCGCGGCAAGGCGGACGAGGACGGCGCGGCGGAGCCTGCGGCCATGGCGGAGCCGCAGCCGGCCTCCCGCTTCATCTCCAAGGGCTTCTCGCGCGGCGCCGCGCCGGACAACCTGGTCTTCCTGCCGTTCGGGGCGAAGGCGGGCGGCGCCGGGGCGGCGGGGCCGACGGCGGACGTCTGTCCCGCCTGCGGCGACATCGCCCTGGTCCGCAAGGGCCAGAGCCTGATCTGCGAGACCTGCGGCGTGCGCCAGGGCCGCCTGAGCGACGGCTGAAACGGCGCGCCTACCTGCGGTCGAGCTTCGGCGCTCATCTGGCCTTAAGCTTGCCAGGGTAAAGGCCAGCTCGACCATAATCGCCGAGGCCTGTGCCGAAATGAGACCGATCGTCGCCCTCGCCTGCGCCGTGGCTGCCGCCGCCGTCGCCGCCGTGCCCGCCGCCGCCCAGAACGCCGGGCAGATCGCCCACGCCCGCGCGGGCGCCAGCTGCCCGCACTGCAACCTGTTCCAGGCCGACTTCAGCAATCTGGAGATGAAGGGCCGCAACTTCGCCGGCTCGCGCCTGCGCCAGGCCGACATGAGCGCGGCGGTGATGAACCGGACCACTTTCGCCGGCGCCGACCTGCGCGACGTCAACGCCTACGGCGCGGTGTTCACCGGGACCAACTTCGCCGGCGCGAACCTGACCAACGCCACCTTCGTCGGGACCTATCTGCAGGGCGCCAACTTCCGCGGCGCGACCCTGAACGGGGTGAACTTCTCGGGCGCCGAGATGGACCGCGCCGTCGGCCTGACCCAGGCGCAGCTGCGCGGCGCCTGCGGCGACGAGGCCACCGTCCTGCCCCGCGGCCTTCGCCTTCGCCCCTGCGACTGATCGTCCGCCGGCGCCCGGCAAGCGGGCCTAACGTACGTCCTTACAACGATTTAAGTGGCGCCAGGCAGCAGTTGGCAGCAGTAAGGACGACAGTTTCACGTCCGCTGGAGGCCCGCTCTCCGTTGTCCGCGTCCCGCTTCCTTCCGCGCCTGGCGCTCGCGCTAAGCCTCTCCAGCCTGCTGGCGAGCCTCGCCGTGGGCCGGGCCCACGCCGCCCAGGACGAGCGCGACGTGACGCGGATGGTCTCGTTCGGCGGCATGTGCGTGAAGTGCGAGCTGTCGGGCCGCAAGCTGACCGGCGCGCGGTTCATGGGCGCCAACTTCGCCGGCGCCACGCTGGTGGGCTCGGACCTGCGCGGGGCCTCGTTCTTCGGCTCGAACTTCTCCAACGCCGACCTCAGCCGGGCCGACCTGCGCGGCGCCTCGATGATGGGCGCGACCTTCATCCTGGCCAACTTCTCCGAGGCCACGCTGGACGGCCTGCAGGCCAAGGGCGCGGTGTTCATGAACGCCAACCTCACCGGCGCCCGGTTCGAGTCGGCCGAGATGGAGGGCGCCAACTTCATCCGCGCCGACGCCCACGGGGCCAGCTTCAACAACGCCAGCCTGATGGGCGTGAACTTCACCGGCGCCAGGCTGGAACGGGCCTCGTTCCGCAACGCCGACCTGCAGGGCGTGGTGTTCACCGGCGGGGCGATGACGGGCGCCGACTTCAAGGACGCCGACCTCGAGCACGCCATGCTGGGCGGCGCCGACCTCTCGGGCGTGAAGAACCTGACCCAGGACCAGGTCGACGAGGCCTGCGCCGACGCCTCCACCCGCCTGCCGGCCGGCCTGGTCGGACGCGCCTGCCGCGGCCGCGTGGTCGTGGTCCACGCACGCCACCACATGGCCCCGCCGGCGCCGCCAGCCCCGCCCGCGCCCCCGGCGGCCCCAGTCGCGCCCCGCCACTTCGTCGGCGCGGACGAGTAGCGAACCGAGGCGCGTCAGCGCGCCGGCAGGCGTTCGTCTGGAAGAGTCCACGAACCACACGAACGACACGAACGCGCTCCTGATCGCGCGAGCGCCTGAGACGGTCACGAACCGTTCGTGTGGTTCGTGTGGTTCGTGGACAGATCCAGCGGCGCCGTTGGCGACCGCCGCGCTCCCGTCAGTCCGCTCTCCCAGCGCTTTTCCGATAAAACCCCTGGGCCCTCGCTTTCGCGAGGGAGAGCGGGATTTTCAGGTCTTCGCCGGGAGGGCCAGGCGGATGTGGAGTTCGCGCAGCTGCTTGTCCATCACGTCGGACGGCGCGTTCATCATCAGGTCCTGGGCCTGCTGGTTCAGCGGGAAGGCGATCACCTCGCGGATGTTCTCCGCGCCGGCCAGCAGCATGACGATGCGGTCGATCCCGGGCGCCAGGCCGCCGTGCGGCGGCGCGCCGTGGCGGAAAGCGTTCAGCATGCCGCCGAATTGCTCCTCGACCACCGACTGGTCGTAGCCGGCGATCTCGAACGCCTTCAGCATCACGTCCGGACGGTGGTTCCGCACCGCGCCCGAGCACAGCTCGACGCCGTTGACGACGATGTCGTACTGGAAGGCGAGGACGTCGAGCGGGTCCTTGGTCTGCAGCGCCTCCAGCTCGCCCTGCGGCATCGAGAACGGGTTGTGCGAGAAGTCGACGTGGTTGGTCTCGTCGTTGAACTCGAACATCGGGAAGTCGACGATCCAGCAGAAGTCGAACCGCCCCTGGGCCACGAGGTCGAGTTCGGTGGCGACCTTGGTGCGGGCGAGGCCTGCGAACTTGTAGAACACCTTCGGATCGCCGCCGACGAAGAACGCCGCGTCGCCGACCTTCAGGCCCAGCTGCCGGCGGATGGCCTCGGTGCGCTCGGGGCCGAGGTTGCGCGCGATCGGACCGGCGGCCTCTTCGGCCCCGCCCTCTTCCTGGCGCCAGAAGATGTAGCCAAGGCCCGGCTGGCCCTCGCCCTGGGCCCAGGCGTTCATGCGGTCGGCGAAGGCGCGCGAGCCGCCGCCGGGCGCCGGCAGCGCCCAGACCGCGTTCTTCCTGTCCTCCAGCATGCGCGCGAAGACGCCGAAGCCGCCGCCGCGGAAGTGCTCGGAGACGTCCTGCATCTCCAGCGGGTTGCGCAGGTCGGGCTTGTCGGTGCCGTACTTGGCGATGGCGTCGCGGTAGGCGATGCGCGGGAACGGATAGGGCGTCACCGCGCGGCCCTCGGCGAACTCCTCGAACAGGCCGTGCAGCACCGGCTCCATGGTCGAGAAGACGTCTTCCTGGGTGGCGAAGCTCATCTCGAGGTCGAGCTGGTAGAATTCGCCCGGCGAGCGGTCGGCGCGCGCGTCCTCGTCGCGGAAGCACGGCGCGATCTGGAAGTAGCGGTCGAAGCCGGCGACCATCAGCAGCTGCTTGAACTGCTGCGGCGCCTGCGGCAGGGCGTAGAACTTGCCCGGATGGATGCGCGAGGGGACCAGGTAGTCGCGCGCGCCTTCCGGCGACGAGGCCGTCAGGATCGGCGTCTGGAACTCGGTGAAGCCGGCGCCGACCATGCGCCGGCGGATCGAGTCGATCACCTTCGAGCGCAGGACGATGTTGCGGTGCAGGCTCTCGCGCCGCAGGTCGAGGTAGCGGTGCTTCAGCCGGATCTCTTCGGGGTAGTCGGGCTCGCCGAACACCGGCAGCGGCAGCTCGGCGGCTTCCGACAGCACCGCGGCCTCGCGCACGCGCACCTCGATCTCGCCGGTGGGCAGGTTCGGGTTCACGGTGTCGGCCGAGCGGGCGACGACCTCGCCGTCGATGCGGATCACGCTCTCGGCGCGAAGGCGCGTCAGCAGGTCGAAGTCCGCCGCGTCGGGGCTCACCACCAGCTGCGTCAGGCCGTAGTGGTCGCGCAGGTCGATGAACAGCAGGCCGCCGTGGTCGCGCTTGCGGTGGATCCATCCGGCCAGGCGCACATTCGCGCCCTTGTCCGCGAGCCGGAGGGCGCCGCAGGTGTGGGTGCGATAGGCGTGCATGGGGAAGGTCCTGGTTTCCGTGCTGGACGTGGGATTTGGAAAGGCGCGGAAGGGCGCATGAGCCCCCCCGCTTGTCAAGCCGCGGCGCCCGCGGAGCGGGCAGAACGCCGGCCTCGCGCCTGTGACGCGCCGCCGCGTTTGCCGAAGCGGGGATTCGGCCCCATATTGGAGTTCCTGTTCAACAGCTGAAAGGAGGTGATCCAGTGTCTCATTGTCTCCAACCGCGGTCGCAAGCGACCTGGAGCCTCAAGACCGAGGTTCGCGCCTGACAGCGCGTTGCGCTCAAAGGACAAGGTCGCGGTGCTGAGGCGCTAACCCCGCCGACGCAAACCGCGGTCACGACGATGGGGGCCGCTCGGGAGACCGGGCGGCCCTTTTCGCTGCCCCCTCCCTCCCCCTCGTGGGTGTTCAGACTGGAGAGATCCCTGACAGGTGTTCGGAGACATCCCTGACACATTGGGCATGAGTCGATGGAGGCTTCATGCCGTTCAAGGAGCGGTCCGTGGTGGACGATCGGGAGGAGTTCTGCCGCTTGGCGCAA
>DASZQQ010000090.1:0-12623 GCA_035549595.1 Caulobacteraceae bacterium | reverse complement strand
GCCCGGTGGGCGGCATCGGCGGCATCGGCTTGACCGGCTTGGTGACGGCGGTCTTGTTGGGATGGTCGAGGTCGAAGTCGACCTGCATGTCGTGCGCGGATAGCGGCGGGTCGAGGATGGCGGTGGCGAAATAGCGGCTCTGGCCGGGCGGGATGCGCGGGTCGGACAGCGACACCCGGTTGCCGCCCACCTGCTTGCCGTCGGCGTTGAAGAGCACGATACGCAGCGGCGGGGCGACGATCGCGTGGTCCTCGATGTTGCGGATCTTCCCGGTCACCGACAGGGCCGCGTGGCCGTCCTGCAGCGACGGCTCGTAGCGCACCTGCTCGAGCGCCAGGCCGACGCGGTTCACCGGCAGGCCGATGGCGGCGTAGGCCGCGGCCGTGGACGGCATTGCGCGGACCACCGCCACGCGGAACACGATCGCGGCGCCGACCAGGAGCACGACGAGCACCGCCATCGCGCCCCAGACGAGGCCGGCCAGGGTCGCCTCGCGCACCTTGCGCTCGCTGGTGGCGCGGGCGCGGAAGACCTTGGGCAGGTCCTCGGCCGTCAGCGGGGCCTCCGGCTCGGGCGCCTCGCGCGCGACGGCGCCTTCGGACCCGGAGGAGATCAGTTCGAGCGGGCGGTCCGGATAGGCCATCCAGCGCGCGCCGCACGCAGCGCAGCGCACCGACCGCCCGCCGGGCTTGATCTGGGCGTCATCGACGAAATAGCCGGTGGCGCACTCTGGACAGGTCAGTATCATGCCAGCGAATCGGACGCCCGAGCGAGAACCTGATCGAGGTCGCCGATTTCCAGTCCGATGTCCAGAAACCCCGACGCCGCGGCCGAGGCAGGCCCAGCACAAACGCCGCCCGCCGTAGTCCGCTTCGAGGGCGTCTCGATGCGCTACGGCCGCGAGGCCGAGGTGCTGAAGGACGTCGATTTCACCCTGGAGCGCGGCTCGTTCCACTTCCTGACCGGCGCCTCGGGCTCGGGCAAGTCGAGCCTTCTGAAGCTGATCTACCTGGCCGAACGCGCCTCGCGGGGGCGCGTCGAGCTGTTCGGCCAGGACATGGCGGCGCTGAAGGCGGGCGACCGGCCGATGGTGCGCCGGCGCATCGGCGTGGTGTTCCAGGAGTTCCGCCTGCTGGACCATCTGTCGGCGTTCGACAACGCCGCCCTGGCGCTGCGCGTCCTCGGCCGCAAGCCGGCGAGCTACCGCCAGGACGTGGCCGAGCTGCTGACCTGGGTCGGGCTCGGCCAGCGCATGCACGCCATGCCCCAGGCCCTGTCCGGCGGCGAGAAACAGCGTCTGGCGATCGCCCGCGCGGTGGTGCACCGGCCGGACATCTTGCTGGCGGACGAGCCGACGGGCAACGTCGACGCCGCCATGGGACTTCGCCTCTTGCGCCTCTTCACCGAGCTCAACCGCCTGGGCGCCACCGTGCTGATCGCCAGCCACGACGAGGAGCTGGTGGCGCGCTCGGGCAAGCCGGTGCTGCACCTCGAGGACGGGCGCCTGACGCGCTACGACGCCGCCGCCCGCGCGCCGGCCCCGGCGGGCGAAGCCTGATGCGCCGGCACGGTCGGGAGCGGCTGCGGTGAGCCAGGCCTTCGACGCCGGCCGCTGGTGGCCGGCCCCGCTGCTGCCGCGCGAGGACGGGCGGCAGGCCTCGCTGCTGTTCGTGCTGACGGCGCTGTGCTTCCTGGCCTGCCTCGCGGTGGTCGCCGCCCTGGCGGCGGGGCGGGCGGCCGAGGGCTGGCGCGACCAGCTGATCGGCTCGGCCACCGTGGTCGTGCGCGCCAGCCCCACCGAGAGCGCCGACGCGGCCCAGGCCCATGCGGTCGAGGCCCTGGCCGGGGTCAAGGGCGTGGCCGAGGCGCGCGGGATCGAGAAGGAAAAGGCCGAGGCCCTGGTCGCCCGCTTCCTGGGGCCCGACCCGCTGCCGCCGGACCTGCCGGTGCCGCGGCTGGTGGCGGTGGAGCTCGACCGCAAGGCGCCGGCCGCGGCCGCCGACCTGACGCGAGCGCTGAAGGCCGCCGGGGTCGACGCCAGCGTCGACGACCATAGCCTGTGGACAGCCGACATCATGCGCGCCGGCCGCCTGGCGCTCGGCGTCGCCGCCGGCCTCTTCCTGGTCATCGCCGCGGCGCTGGGCGCCCTCATCGCCTTCGCCACGCGCCAGGGCCTGGCCGCGCGCGGCGAGGTGGTGGCGGTGCTGCACCTGTCGGGGGGCACAGACGCCTTCATCGCCCGCCAGTTCCAGGCGCGGTTCGCCCGCATGGCCGCCCAGGGCGGGGTGTTCGGCGCCGCCCTCGCCTGCCTCGCCGCGGCGGGCCTCAAGCTCTACGGCCAGGGCCAGACCCTGGCGGTGCTGCTGCCGGTGCGCTGGAGCGACCTCGCCGCCACCCTGCCCTGCCCGCTGGCCGCGGCCCTGGTCGCGGCGGTGACCGCGCGCCTGACCGCAGAGGCGGCCCTGAGGCGCCTGCCGTGAAAGGGCTTGCGGTCATCCTGGTGGCCCTGGCGATCTGGGCGGCGGGCCTCCTCGCCTTCGCCGACCGCATCGCGCGCCTGACGCCGGCGCAGGACCCGCCGGAGGCCGACGGCATCGTCGCCCTGACCGGGGCCTCGGACCTGCGCCTGGCCGCCGCCGCGCGGCTGCTGCAGGACGGCAAGGGCGAGCGGCTGCTGGTCTCGGGCGTCAACCGGCGCACGACGCGCCAGGACGTGCTGGGGGTGACGGGCGCCACCAAGCGCCTGTTCGACTGCTGCGTCGACCTGGGCTTCACCGCCGCCGACACCATCGGCAACGGCCGCGAGGCCGCCGAGTGGGCCAGGTCCATGCGCTATCGGCGCTTGATCCTGGTCACCGCCGACTTCCATATGCCGCGCGCCATGCTCGAGCTTCATTCCGCCATGCCCGAGGCCAGGGTCACGCCCTACCCGGTCGCCACCCCGGCCCTCGACGCGCGCCGCTGGTGGGCCACCGGCGAGGGGGCGCGGCGCATGACGCTCGAATACTCCAAGTACCTGGCCATCCTGACGCGCGAGGCGATCCTCGGCCTCGGGCCGCGGCCGGGACCGCCGAAGGCCGGGGGGCCGCCTGCATGATCGTCGTCCGCTCGCTCGTCTGGGCGCTGGTCTTCTACGTCTGGTCGGCGATCGTCGGCCTGGCCATGGTTCCGCTGCTGCTGGCGCCGCGCCGCTGGATGATCCACGCCATGAGCTTCTGGGGCGCAGGCGTGAACGCCCTGATCGGTCCCATCTGCGGCATCAAGGTGGAGTTCCGCGGCCTGGAGCACGCGCCGAAGGGCGCGGCCATCGTCGCGGCCAAGCACCTTTGCATGTACGACACCATCGGCCCCTTCGCCGTGCTCCCGGACTTCTGCTACGTGATGAAGAAGGAGCTGATGTGGATCCCCTTCTACGGCTGGTACTCGGCCAAGGGGCGCATGATCGTCGTCGACCGTGAGGGCCACTCCAAGGCCCTGCGCCAGATGATGAAGGACGCGCGCGAGGCCGCCGCCGAGAACCGCCAGATCATCATCTTCCCCGAGGGCCACCGGATGGATCCGGGCGATCCGCCCGACTACAAGCCCGGCATCGCCGGCCTCTATCGCGACCTCGACCTGCCCGTCGTGCCGCTGGCGACCACCTCCGGCGTCCACTGGCCGGCCCACGGCTTCACCCGCCGCCCCGGCAAGATCGTCTACCAGTTCCTCGAACCGATCCCCCCCGGCCTGCACCGCGGCGAATTCATGCGCACCCTGCAGGACCGCCTCGAGGCGGCCTCGACGGCGCTGCTGACGGAGTAGCGGCGGCGCACGTTCGGGGACATGTTCCGAAGGTACGTGTCCCCTCCAGCGGGCGCAGGGCGGTGAGCAAGGGGACACGAACCCGCCTGCGGCGGGATCATGTCCCCGGCCCGAACATGTCCCCGGCGTTGTTTCTGTGTTACCCGCGATCAGGGAGCGTCGTGGGGAACGGAATGGAACACGTCGATGTGCTGATCGTCGGCGCCGGCCTTTCGGGGATCGGCGCGGGGGTGCACCTGAACAGGCGCAGCCCGGACCGCAGCTATGCGATCTTCGAGAGCCGCGAGGCGATCGGCGGCACCTGGGACCTGTTCCGCTATCCAGGCATCCGCTCCGACAGCGACATGTACACCCTGGGCTACGCCTTCCGCCCCTGGACCGAGGCCAAGGCCATCGCCGACGGCCCCTCGATCCTGAAGTACGTCAACGAGACGGCGAAGGACCACGGCGTCGACCGGCGCATCCGCTACCGGCACAAGGTCGTCGCCGCGTCCTGGGACTCGGCGGCCTCGCGCTGGACGGTGGACTACGAGGACCAGGGGACGCCGCGCCAGATCACCTGCAGCTTCCTGATGATGTGCACGGGCTACTACAACTACGCCCGCGGCTACCGCCCGCACTGGGACGGTGAGGAGACCTTCGCGGGCCCGATCGTCGAGCCGCAGTTCTGGCCCGAGGACCTCGACTACACCGGCAAGAAGGTTGTCGTGATCGGCTCCGGCGCGACGGCCATGACGATCGTGCCGGCGATGTCGGACAAGGCCGCGCACGTGACCATGCTGCAGCGCTCGCCGACCTACGTGGTCTCGCGGCCGGCCGAGGACGCCTTCGCCAATTCCCTGCGCAAATGGCTGCCGCCGATGCTGGCCTACGCCGTCACGCGCTGGCGCAACGTGCTCCTGCAGCTGTTCTTCTTCCGCATGGCGCGCCGCAAGCCGGCCGCGGTGAAGAAGCAGATCATCGACATGGTCCGCGCCGAGCTCGGCCCCGACTACCCGGTCGACCGCGACTTCACCCCCGCCTACAACCCCTGGGACCAGCGCCTGTGCCTGGTGCCGGACGCGGACCTGTTCAAGGCGATCAAGGCCGGCCGCACCTCGGTGGTCACCGACCACATCGCCCGCTTCACGCCCAAGGGGATCGAGACCAAGGGCGGCCAGTTGCTGGAGGCCGACATCGTCGTCGCCGCCACCGGCCTCGACCTGCAGCTGCTGAGCGGCCTTCAGGTCACCGTCGACGGCCGGCCGGTGAAGCTCTCGGACGGCTTCTCGTACAAGGGCATGATGTACGACGGGGTGCCGAACCTGGCCTCGGTGTTCGGCTACACCAACGCCTCGTGGACGCTGAAGGCGGACCTGACCGCCGAGTACGTCTGCCGCCTGCTGAACCACATGACGAAGACCGGGACCACCGAGTGCCGGCCGGTGAACGCCGAGCCCGACATGGCGCCCTCGCCCTGGCTCGACTTCTCGTCGGGCTATGTGACGCGGGCGATGGACCGTTTCCCGAAGCAGGGGGCCAAGGCCCCCTGGCGCGTGCACCAGAACTACGCCCTCGACCTCCTGGCGTTCCGCTACGGCCGCCTCGAGGACGGCGTGATGACCTTCTCCAGGCCGCACGCAGTCGCCGCCCCGCAACCGGCCCCCGCCCTGGCGGCGGAATAGCGACCCGGGGACATCAAACCTGCGCAGCAGGGTTCGTGTCCCCTTGCCAGCGTCCAGAATCCTGAAGGGGACACGAACCTGCCTGCGGCAGGATCATGTCCCCGTCCGTGTCACGTGATGTGGTGGGCGCTGACGGGGTCGCTGGCGGGGAAGCTTTCCTCGAGGCCCTCTTCCAGCAGGGCTTCCCGGCGGTTCTTGCTCACGGCTTCCTTCTTGGCCAGCTGGTCGGGCTTCTCGTTTTCGCCCAGGGGCTCGACCTTGCGGCTGTAGGGGGCGTCGGGGAGGTTCTCGTCGGGGCGCGGGTCGCCGGCCGGCGCGGCGTCGGCCATCGCGCCGCTGGCGCCATGGGTGAAGTGTCGCGGCTCCGCCTCGCGTTTCTTGCGTTTGAACATGGACTTAAGCTCCGTGTGGCGAGCCTGGCTCGGGGGTCAGGAGACAACGGTCCGGGCGTGGCCATGTTCCAGTTCGCGAGCCTCGACCATGGCCAGGAGCCGCTCCATCGAGCGGTCGCGCACCCCGTCCTCGCGCAGGTGGCCGACGAGGTCGCGCAGGTAGTCGACGTTGCGCCCCGAGAGCCCCGCGGCCCCCGCGATCAGCTCGGCCTGCCGTTCCAGCGACAGGGCCCCGGCCCACTGCGGGTGGGCGACGTCGGACAGGAACGTCAGGGCGCCGACCCGCGCCCCGCCGGCCAGCCTCACGTTGACCTGCGCCTCGACGTAGGTCTCGGTCGGCTGCTCGCGCTCCAAGAGGTAGGCGTAGGTGGCGGCCCAGTCGGCCTCGGCGATGCGGAAGGCGGCTCCGCGTACGGCCCCGCCGGGCGCCAGGCCCAGCACCAGCCCCGGCCGGGCGTAGGTGCCGCGGTGGTGCACCGAATAGATGCAGAAGGCGCGCCGCCGGCCATGGAGCGTGGCGGGTTTGCGGTCTAAGTAGGGAAAGCCGGGCCGCCACATCAGCGAGCCGTAGCCGAACACCCACCGCTCGCCGCCGTCCACCGTCATCCTGTTTGCTTCGTCGCCCGTTACTGACCCCATGAGCCATACCGACCGCCAGCGCCCCGGAAAACCCCGCCGGCTCTGGCTCTTCCTGCCCTATGTGCTGGCGCTCGTCGTGGCCGCCGGCTGGTGCGTCGCCTGGTTCGCCATCAAGGCCGAGGCGGAGCGGCGCATGGACGAGGCCAGGGCCGACATGGCCCGCGCCGGCTACGCTTTGGACTGGGACGGCCGCCGCATCGACGGCTTCCCGTTCCGCCTCGACGCCCACTTCACCGGACTGCGGCTCGCCGAGCCGTCCGGCTGGGCCGTGACTGCGCCCAAGGTCGACGCCGAGGCCTGGGCCTATGCGCCGACCCACTGGATCTTCGTCGCACCGCAGGGGATGACCCTGGTCCGGCCGAAGGGCGGCCCGGTGGCGATCGGCGCCAGGGCCCTGCGCGCCAGCGTCTCGCAGTTCGACGACCACCCGCCCCGGATTTCGGTCGAGGCGCTGGACGTCACGTTCGCCCCGCCGCCCGGCGCGGCCCCCTACTGGGTGAACTCGGCCAAGGAGCTGCACCTGCACCTCAAGGCCGGCCCGGCCGACCAGGGTGCGATCTACGTCGAACTCGACCAGGCCAGGGCCCGGCTCTCCGGCCTTCTGGCCCGCATCGTCGACGACCGGCCGGTGACGCTGGTGGCGGACGCGATCTTCAGCCACGCCTCCGAGATCTCCGGCCGCGACTGGCCCTCGGCCATGCGCCGGTGGAGCGCCTCGGGCGGGCAGTTCCAGGTGCGCCAGCTGCGCCTGGCCGCGGGGCAGTCGCTGCTCGACGCCGACACCGGGGTGCTGACCGTCGACCCCGACGGCCGACTTCACGGCACGCTGCACGCCGGCCTTCGCCAGGCGCCGCCCGCCCTGGCGGCCGCCAGCGCCGCCTCGGCGGTCCTCAGCGGCCGGCCGGACGACGCCGCGCGCGTGACGCTCGACTTCCGCGACGGCCAGACGACCCTGGGCCCGGTCTCCATCGGCCCGGCGCCGAAGCTGTTCTGATGGAGGCCAACCCCGCCCTCCAGGCCCTGGACGCCGAGCTCATGCAGCGGCTGGCCGAGCGCACCGCCCTGGCGGCCGAACAGGCCCATCCCGGCGGCCGGCCCGACCTGATCGGCGCCTTCGAGACCGAGACCCTGCGCCAGCTCCTGGCCGCGCCGCACCCGAGCCTTCGGCCCGCCACCCTGGTGCGCATCTGGCGCGAGCTGATGGCCGAGGCCCGCGCCGGCCATGGCGGGACCCTGCCGACGCGCATCGCCGTCTGGCCGGGGCGCGATGCGGCCCGCGCAATCGACCTCGCGCGCCTGCGCTTCGGCGCCGCCTCGCCGCTCACCCTGGAGGCCCAGCCCGAGGCCGCCCTGGCCGTGGCGCGCACCGAGGGCGGCGTCGCCGTCCTCGCCCTCGACGGCGAGCGGCCGTGGTGGGGCCGGCTCTTGGCCGAGCCGTCGCTGAAGGTGTTCGCCGCCCTGCCGTGCCTGGCCTCCCTCGGCGACACCGCCGCCCTGGCCGTCGGCCTCGCGGCGCCGGAACCCACCGGCGCCGACCTGACCTTCTGGGTCACCGACGCCAACTGGCCCGCGCCCGCCGTCGTCGAGGCCCTCGGCCGCGACGGCGTCGCCGCCGAGCGTCTGGCCGAGGCCGGGGGGCTGAAGCTGTTCGTCCTCGCCGGCTACTACCAGAACCTCGATCCGCGCCTCGCCCGGGCGCCCGGCCGACTTTCCGGCGTCATCGGGGCTGCGCCCGCGCCGTTCCGCGTGTAAGAGGCGCAGCTTCCGAACATCGACGGCGTTCTCCTTCTCCATGACGGCCCCAGCCACCCTCGACCGATCCAAGGCCGCCCGGCCCGAGCCCAAGCCGGGCATCCTGGAGATCGCGCCCTATGTGCCCGGCAAGTCGAAGGTCGAGGGCGTGGCCGACCCGGTGAAGCTGTCGGCCAACGAAAACATCCTCGGCTGCTCGGAGGCGGCGCGCGCGGCCTATGTGGCGGCGGCGCAGACGCTGCACCACTACCCCGACGGCCGCGGCGCCGAGCTGCGCGCCGCGATCGCCGCCCGCTATCGCATCGAGCCGGAGCGGATCATCCTCGGCTGCGGCACCGACGAGATCTTCGCCCTGCTGAACCAGGCCTTCCTCGAGCCCGGCGACAACATCGTCCAGGGCGAGTTCGGCTTCGGCGCCTACGCCATCGGCGCGCGCGCCAACCAGGCGCAGGTGAAGTTCGCGCCCGAGACCAACTACCGGATCGACGTCGACGCCCTCCTGGCCGAGGTCGACGAGCGCACGCGCCTCGTCTTCGTCGCCAATCCGGCCAACCCGACTGGGACATTCGTCCCCGCCGCCGACATCCGGCGCCTGCACGAGGGCCTGGCGCCGAACGTGGTGCTGGTGCTGGACGGGGCCTACGCCGAGTTCGCCACCGATCCGGCGTTCGACGACGGCCTCGACCTCGCGCGCGACGCGGCCAACGTCGTGGTCACCCACACCTTCTCCAAGATCCATGGGCTCGCCGCCCTGCGCGTCGGCTGGGCCTATGCGCCCGAGCCGATCGCCGCGGCGGTCGACCGCATCCGCCTGCCGTTCAACACCTCGATCCCGGCCCAGGCGGCGGCCGTGGCGGCGCTCGCGGACGAGGACTTCCAGCGCCGCTCGGTCGAGCTGATGGAGCAGTGGCGCCCGTGGCTGGCCCAGCAGCTGGGTGGTCTCGGCCTCGAGCCGATCCCCTCGGCGACCAACTTCATCCTCGTGCGCGTCCCGCAGACCGCGGGCAGGACGGCCGCCCAGGCGGAGGACTTCCTCGCCCGCCGGGGCCTGATCGTCCGCGGCGTCGCCGGCTACGGCCTGCCCGACTGCCTGCGCATCACCATCGGCCTGGAGGCGCACAACCGCGCCCTCGTCGAGGCCCTCGCCGACTTCCTGAAGGCCTGAGCCGGTGGCCGGGGTGATCTACCCGAAGCTGGCTGTGATCGGCTGCGGCCTGATCGGCTCGTCGGTGATCCGGGCCGCGCGCGCCGCCGGCGCCGTCGGCGAGGTGGCCGTCGCCGACCCGAGCCCGCAGGTGCGCGAGCGCGTCCAGGCGCTGGGCTTCGCCGAGACCGTCACCGCCGACCCGGCCGAAACCGTGAAGGGCGCCGACCTCGTGGTCTTCGCCGCCCCGCCGCTGGCGATCGCCGAGGCGGCCAGGGCGGCCGCGCCGGGCCTGAAGCCGGGGGCCACGGTTTCGGACGTGGGGTCGGTCAAGGGCGCGATCGTCGAGGCCTTCGCCAAGGTGCTGCCCGAGACGGTGTTCGCCATCCCCGGCCACCCGATCGCCGGCACCGAGCAGTCCGGCCCGGACGCCGGCTTCGCCGAGCTGTTCCGGGGTCGCTGGACGATCCTGACCCCCGACGCCGGCCGCCAGGACGAGCCCTACCTCGCCGCGCTGGAGAAGCTCACGGCCTTCTGGATGGCGCTGGGCGCCAACGTCGAGCTGATGGACGACCGGCACCACGACCTGGTGCTGGCCGTCACCTCCCACCTGCCGCACCTGATCGCCTACAACATCGTCGGCACCGCGGCGGACCTCGAGGAGGTCACCCAGGGCGAGGTGATCAAGTACTCGGCCGGCGGCTTCCGCGACTTCACCCGCATCGCCGCCTCCGACCCGATCATGTGGCGCGACGTGTTCCTGGCCAACAAGGACGCGGTGCTGGAGATCCTGGGCCGCTTCACCGAGGACCTGCAGGCCCTGTCACGGGCGATCCGCTGGGGCGAGGGCGACAAGCTGCAGGACCTCTTCACCCGCACCCGCGCCATCCGCCGCAGCGTCATCGACGCCGGCCAGGAAGCCCCCGAACCCAACTTCGGCCGCAACCGGCCGGGCTGATCCAGCGCCGCCGCGAGACGCTCAGAGCGCCCCCGCCACGCCCACGGCCGCCCCCAGCGCCACGACGACGATCGGTGGACACCGGAACGCCGTCAGCAGGACGAAGCCTGCCAGGGCGGCGGCGAAGTCGCGGGGGCCGAGCACGGCGCTGGTCCAGACCGGGTTGTAGAGCGCCGCGCCCAGGATGCCGACCACGGCGGCGTTGGCGCCCCTGAGCGCGGCCTGGGCGGCCGGCCGGGCGCGCAGAGCGCCCCAGAACGGCAGGGCGGCGACGAGCGCCAGCAGCCCGGGCAGGAAGATCGCCACGAGCCCGACGGCGGCGCCCGGCAGCCCATCCATGGCCGCGCCGAGGTAGGCGCCGAAGGTGAACAGAGGCCCCGGCATCGCCTGGGCCGCGCCATAGCCGGCCAGGAACGTGTCCTGGCCGACCCAGCCGGGGTCGACCACGGCCTCCTTCAGCAGCGGCAGCACCACATGGCCGCCGCCGAACACCAGGGCGCCGGAGCGATAGACGGCGTCGAAGCGGGCGAGCCCGAGCGATCCGGTCGCGGCCGCGACGACGGGGCCGCCTACGAGCAGGACGAGGTAGAGGGCGAGCGCGGCGATCCCGATCCTGCGCGGAACCTTGAACACGTGCGGCGAGACCGCCTGGGCCTCGCCGCGGCAGAGGAGGAGGCCGGCGACGGCCCCGAGGCCGATCGCGGCGATCTGGGCCAGGGTCGCCGAGGCGAAGGTGACGATGGCGACGGCCACGAGGGCGATCCCCGCGCGCCGCGCGTCCGGGGTCAGGGTCCGGGCCATGCCGAGCACGGCCTGGGCGACCACGGCCACCGCGACCAGCTTCAGGCCGTGGACCAGGCCCTGGGCGATCCGTCCCGACATGGCCGCCGCGCCGAACGCCGCCGCCGTCATCAGGATCGCCGAGGGCAGGGTGAAGCCGGCCCAGGCCGCCAGGGCGCCCAGCGGCCCCGCGCGCATCAGCCCGAGGCCGAAGCCGACCTGGCTCGACGCCGGACCGGGCAGGAACTGGCATAGGGCCACGAGGTCGGCGTAGGCGGCCTCGTCCAGCCAGCGCCGGCGGGCGACGAACTCGTCGCGGAAGTAGCCGAGATGGGCGATCGGACCGCCGAACGCCGAGAGGCCGAGCTTCAGGAACGCCGCGAACACCTCGAGTGGGCGCCCTCGCACGGGCGCGGCCTCAGCCAGGCTTGCGTCCCCCATGCCGCCTCCTCACCGCGCCGAGCGCGACCCGCCCCCGGGATATCGGAGTTGCGGCTGTCGGAGAAGCGTTGGACGCTCCTAGCCGTGGGGCGCGGGCGCGGCGGAGGCGACCCGGCTGACCTCGGTGAACGACAGGGGTGAGGACGAATGGGCCCTGACGAAGACGGCGAGGACAAGGACCAGGGCCAGGACCGGCAGCGCCAGCTTCCACGCCTCGTCGATATGGGGCTTGTCTGAGGGGGATTGCATGCCTTCCCTACGCGCGAACGGCCGCCCGGTTCAGCGCAGGCGCGCCGCGTGACGGATTGTCGACGGATGGGCGCAGGAGCCGGGATGCCGAACATCGCACTGTGGACCGCCATCCTCGCCCTGATCGCCGGAGGTTCCGCCATGGCCCAGCCCGCCGTCCTCCCCGCCCGCCACGAGATCGTCGTGCGGCAAAGCCCGAAGGGCGAGGTGCGCCTGGGCGTCACGATCCGCGGCCAGGGGCCGGTGGTGCTGCTGATCCCGTCGCTGGGCCGCGGGGCCGCCGACTTCGACGACCTCGCCACGCGCCTGGCCGACGCCGGCTACGAGGCCGCGGCGATCGACCCGCGCGGCGTCGGCGACAGCGCCGGGCCGATGCAGGGCCTGACCATGGCCGACTTCGCCGACGACGTCGCCGCCGTGGCCGCGCGCCTGTCGCCGGGCCCGGTGGTGCTGGTCGGCCACGCCTTCGGCAACCGCGTCGCCCGCGCCACCGCCGCGGCTCATCCGGCTCAGGTCTCGGCCCTGGTGCTGCTGGCGGCCGGCGGGCAGGTGAAGATCGCCCCCGACATCGCCAAGGCATTGAACGACGTCTTCGAGCCGCTCTATCCGGAATCGCACCACGCCGCCGTGGCCAAGGCGTTCTTCGCGTCCGGGAACGACGCCTCGGTGTGGGACGGCGGCTGGTACAAGCCGACCAAGGAGGCCCAGATGGCCGCCCTGCGCGCCACGGGACCGGAGACCTGGACCGGAGCCGGCTCGGCGCCGATCCTGATCATCCAGGCGCGCGACGACGTCGTCGCCCC
>DASZQQ010000089.1:0-5736 GCA_035549595.1 Caulobacteraceae bacterium | reverse complement strand
CGCTGCGCCCAGTACTACGTCAACCACCGCTGGCTGGGCGGCACGCTGACCAACTGGCGCACCATCAGCCAGTCGATCGCGCGCCTGCGCGAACTGGAAGCAGTGCTGGAAGGCGAAGGCGGCGGCCGCGCCAAGAAGGAGCTGCTTCAGCTGACGCGCGAGCGCGACAAGCTGGAGCTGTCGCTGGGCGGCATCAAGGACATGGGCGGCATCCCCGACCTGATGTTCGTGATCGACACCAACAAGGAAGCGATCGCGATCCAGGAAGCGCGCAAGCTGAACATCCCGGTGGTGGCGATCCTAGACACCAACTGCGACCCGCAGGGCATCACCTACCCGATCCCGGGCAATGACGACGCCGCGCGCGCGCTGCAGCTCTACTGCGACCTCGTCGCCGACGCCGTGCTGGACGGCCTGACCGAAGGCCAGGCGGCCATGGGCGTCGATATCGGGGCCTCGGTTGCGCCGGTCGAGCCCGCCCTGCGCACCGTGGCCGCCCAGGCGGCGCCGGAGGCCGAGGCCGTGCAACTCGAACCCGCCGACGAGGCGATGGCCGCCAGCGCGGAGGCCCCTGCGGCTCCCGAGGCTGCCGCGGCTCCCGAGGCCGCTGCGCCCGTCGAGGCCGCTGCGGCCGCCGAGGGCGGCGAGGGCTGATCTCTTCCGGGCGGGGCCTCCCGGCTCCGCCTGCTGTCTCAAAAGCTTGACCGCCGGGCGCCATGACTTGCGTCCGGCGGCATCGACGTAACTGGAGGTAAGACCATGGCCGAGATCACGGCCGCGCTGGTGAAGGACCTGCGCGAAACGAGCGGCGCCGGGATGATGGACTGCAAGAAGGCCTTGCAGGAAACCGCCGGCGACATGGAAGCGGCCATCGACTGGCTGAAGACCAAGGGCCTGGCCAAGGCGGCCAAGAAGGCCGACCGCGTGGCGGCCGAGGGCCTGGTGGCGGTCGCCACCTCGGCCGACGGCAAGACCGCCGCGGCGATCGAGCTGAACGCCGAGACCGACTTCGTGGCCCGCAACGAGCTGTTCCAGCAGGCGGCGCGCAAGATCGCCCAGGCGGCCCTGACGGTCGACGGCGACATCGAGGCGCTGAAGGCGGCCAAGACCGCCGACGGCGAGGTCGTCGACGCCATGATCACCAACCTGATCGCCACCATCGGCGAGAACATGGTGCTGCGCCGCTTCACCCGCCTCAGCGTCGACCAGGGCGCGGTGGCCTCCTACGTGCACAACGCCGTGGCCGGCGCGCCGGACCTCGGCCGCGTGGTCGTGCTGGTGGCCATGGAAGGCGCCGGCCAGGCCGAGGCGCTGAAGGAAGCGGGCCGCAACATCGGCATGCACGCGGCGGCCATGAAGCCGCTGTCGCTGTCGCCCGACGACCTGTCGCCGGCCGAGGTGGAGCGCGAGCGCGCCATCTTCGCCGAACAGGCCGCCGCGTCCGGCAAGCCGGCCAACGTCATCGAGAAGATGGTCGAGGGCCGCATCCGCAAGTTCTTCGAAGAGGTCGTGCTCTTGAAGCAGGCCTACGTGAAGAACCCGGACCAGACGGTGGAGCAGTACGTGGCCGAGGCCGGCAAGACCTCGGGCGCGCCGGTGCAGCTGGTGGCTTACGTGCGCCTCGCCCTCGGCGAAGGCGTCGAGAAGCAGACCAGCGACTTCGCCGCCGAAGTCGCGAGCATGACCGGCGGCTCTTAAGAGCCCGCCTTTCCCTCGATCGAGTGAAAAGGGCGCGGCGCGTGTTCGACGCGCGCCGCGCCCTTGGTGTATGTTCGCCCGTCTCCCCGAGTCACCAGAAGAGCCCTGAGCCCCATGAGCGAGCCGAAGTACCGCCGTATCCTGCTGAAGGTGTCCGGCGAGGTGCTGATGGGCGACCAGCAGTTCGGCATCGACATCGCCACGCTGGACGCGGTCGCCGAGGACATCGCCCAGGTGGTGCGCCAGGGCTTCCAGCTGTGCCTGGTGGTCGGCGGCGGCAACATCTTCCGCGGCCTTTCCATGGCCGGCAAGGGCATGGAGCGGGCCAGCGCCGACTACATGGGCATGCTGGCGACGGTGATGAACGCCCTGGCCCTGCAGGGCGCCCTGGAGAAGGTCGGCATCCACACCCGCGTGCAGTCGGCGATCCCGATGGACGCGGTGTGCGAGCCCTACATCCGCCGCCGGGCGCTCCGGCACCTGGAGAAGGGCAGGGTGGTGATCTTCGCCGCCGGCCTCGGCGCGCCGTTCTTCACCACCGACACGCCCGCGGCGCTGCGCGCCGCCGAGATGGGCTGCGACGCCCTGTTCAAGGGCACCAGCGTCGACGGCGTCTATACCGCCGATCCGAAGAAGGACCCGAAGGCGACGCGCTACGACACCCTGACGTACCAGGACGTGCTGGCGAAGGACCTGCGGGTGATGGACGCCTCGGCGATCGCCCTGATGCGTGACAACGGCATCCCCATCGTGGTGTTCTCGATCCGCGGACGGGGTAATTTCCTCAGCGTCCTCAACGGCAAGGGCGTGCACACCACCATCCAGAACACCGTCGCCTGACGGCTCGAAAGGAAACGACATGGCCACCGCGGAAAAGCCGGTAATTTCCCAGTACAAGTCGCGCATGGACAAGGCCGTCGCGGCCCTGAAGGAGGAGTTCGGGACGCTGCGGACGGGGCGCGCCAGCGCCAGCCTGCTGGACCAGGTGCACGTCGACGCCTACGGCTCGTCGATGCCGCTCAACCAGGTCGGCGCCGTCTCGGTGCCCGAGCCGCGCTCGATCACCGTCAGCGTCTGGGACAAGGGCCTCGTGGTCTCGGTCGAGAAGGCGATCCGCAACGCCGGCCTCGGCCTCAATCCCGTGGTCGAGGGCCAGAACCTGCGCATCCCGATCCCGCCGCTGACCGAGGAGCGCCGCAAGGACCTGGCCAAGCTCGCCGGCAAGTACGCCGAGCAGCAGCGCGTGGCCGTGCGCAACATCCGCCGCGACGCCAACGACGACCTGAAGAAGGCGGAGAAGGACGGCGTCATCAGCCAGGACGAGCACAAGCGCCTGGAGGGCGAGGTCCAGAAGATCACCGACGAGGCCGTCAAGCGCGTGGACGAGGCCTTGAAAACCAAAGAACAAGAGATCATGCAGGTTTAGCAGCCGCGCCGGGGACTCGCGGACGCCAGAGGGAGCGCCATGCCGTCAGGCCTGCACGACACCGCCCCGACGCCTGCGGAGCCCGGGCGGGGCCTGCACGTGGCCATCATCATGGACGGGAACGGCCGCTGGGCGAAGCAGCGGGGCCTGCCGCGCGCCCTGGGGCACCGCGCCGGGGTCGCGGCCCTGCGGCGCACCGTCGAGGGCGCCCCCGATGTCGGCATCGACCGCCTGACCGTGTTCGGCTTCTCCACCGAGAACTGGCGGCGGCCCCAGACCGAGGTCGCCGAGATCCTGGGCCTGATGAAGGCCTACTTCGCGTCCGACCTGACCAGGCTCGAGCGCGGCGGCGTCAACGTGCGCATCGTCGGGCGGCGCACGGGCCTGACGCCAGACATCCTCGACATCGTCGAACAGGCCGAGGCGCGCACGGCCAGGAACGACCGCTTCCGTCTGCAGGTCGCCTTCAACTACGGGGGCAGGGCCGACATCACCGACGCGGCGCGCCGGTTCGCCGAGGCCGTGGCGCGCGGGGAGGCGAGGCCTTCGGACCTCACCGAGACGATGTTCGAGAGCTACCTGTCCACGGCGCCGGAGGCGGCGCCCGATCTCATCATCCGCACGGGCTATGAGCAGCGGCTGTCGAACTTCCTCCTGTGGGAGTGCGCCTACGCCGAGCTGGTGTTCCAGGACGTCCACTGGCCGGATTACGGCCCGGAGCACCTGCGCGCAGCCGTCGCCGAGTTCCACAGCCGGGAGCGGCGCTATGGCGGTGTCGCCGTCGATGACGTCCTTGCCGCGAGCTAGGCGCTTCGACTGGAACAACCTCGGCGTCCGGGCGGCCTCCGCGGCCGTTCTGGCGCCGGCCGCCCTGTTCCTGACCTGGATCGACCCGCGGCCGTTCCTGGTCCTCGTGTCGGTGGCCGTCTCGGTGATCTCGATCGAGTGGGGCGTGATGACCGCCCGCCAGGGGCCGGTGCGGGTGGCCGCGGTGGTGACCATCGCCACCCTGACGGTGACGTTCCTGGCCTACACCGACCACATCCTGCCGGCCTGGGCCTGCGTCGCCGTCGGCGCCCTGGCGGCGGCGGCGGTCGCGCGCGGCGTCTCGGCGCGGGCGGTGGACGCCGCCTACGGCGTGCTCTACATCGCCCCGGCCTGCCTGACGCTGGTCTGGCTGCGCGGCACGGCCCAGGGCGAGTGGTGGACGGTGATGCTGTTCGCCACCACCTGGGCGGCCGACATCTTCGCCTTCCTCGTCGGCAGCGCCTTGAAGGGACCCAAACTCTGGCCTCGCTATTCACCGAACAAGACCTGGTCCGGCCTCTTCGGGGGACTGGCGGGAGCGGTCGGCGCCTCGGCCGCGGTGGCGGCCGGCAACAGCGCCTTTGCCGGCGCTGCGGCGAAAATGCACGTATCGCTGGCAGCCGCCTGCGTCATAGGACTGGCGGGCGGGGTGGCGACCATGGCCGGTGACCTGTGGGAGTCCATGTTGAAGCGTCGTTTCGGGGTCAAGGACTCCGGTGATCTCATCCCCGGCCACGGCGGCCTGCTCGACCGGGTCGACGGCCTGATGTTCGCCACCATCGCCTTCGGGGCCGCGCGCCTCGTGGCCCACTACGGCTGGGCCCGCTGATGGCGCCGCGCAAGGTCGCCGTGCTGGGCTCGACCGGCTCGATCGGGGTCTCGACCCTGGACCTGCTGGGTCATGTGCAAGGCGAGGTCGAGGTGGTCGCCCTGACCGCCGGGCGCAACGTCGAGCGCCTGGCCGAACAGGCCAAACGCTGGCGGCCCAGGATCGCCGTGATCGAGGACGAGGCCCTGCTGCCCGAACTGAAGCAGCGGCTGAACGGCGCCCCCGTCGAGGCCGCCGCCGGACCTCGGGCCATCGCCGACGCGGCCGCAGGGGGCGCCGACTGGGTGATGTCGGCCATCGTCGGCGCGGCGGGCCTGGCGCCGACCCTGGCGGCCGCCCGCACCGGCGCCACCATCGCGCTCGCCAACAAGGAAAGCCTGATCTGCGCCGGCCCGGCGCTGCTGCGAACGGCCAGGGCGGCCGGCGGCGGCGTGATCCCGGTCGATTCGGAGCACTCGGCGATCTTCCAGGTGCTGCAGCCGGTCGCGAACGAGCGAATCGGCAAGCTGATCCTCACCGCCTCCGGCGGCCCGTTCCGCGGCTGGACGTCCGAGGCCATGGCCGCGGCGACGCCGGAGCAGGCCGTGGCCCACCCCAACTGGAGCATGGGCCAGAAGATCTCGGTCGATTCCGCCCAGATGATGAACAAGGGCCTGGAGATGATCGAGGCCTCGTACCTGTTCGACATGCCGGCCGCGCGCATCGACGTCGTCATCCATCCGCAGTCGATCGTGCACAGCCTGGTCGAATACGTGGACGGCTCGACCCTGGCCCAGCTGGGGCCGCCCGACATGCGCACGCCGATCGCCTGCGCCTTCGCCTGGCCGGACAGGATGCCGTGGCCGGCGCCCAAGCTGGATCTGGCGGCGTTGGGTTCGCTGACCTTCGAGGCGCCTGACCTCAAGCGGTTCCCGGCCATCGGCTTGGCGCGCACGGCGTTGACGGCGGGCGGCGGCGCGCCAGCGGCGATGAATGC
>DASZQQ010000088.1:0-3438 GCA_035549595.1 Caulobacteraceae bacterium | reverse complement strand
GTTCGACAGCCCCGACGCTCCCGTCGGCGGCGCGGGCGAACCGGGCGTGCCGGGGATCGCCCCGGCGCTGGCCAATGCCGTGTTCGACGCCACCGGCCGGCGCGTCCGCAGCCTGCCCTTCGCGTCCCAGGGATTCGAGGTATGACAACGCGGATCGCGCTGGCGGCCACCCTCGCGGTCCTGTCCGCAGTATCTGCCCCAATCGCGCAAGGCGCGCCCCAGGCCGCCCCATGGATCGACGCCTCGGCCCCGCGAGCGCCGCCGCCGCTGCCCTGGCAGACGATGGCGCACTGCCATGCGCGGGATGACGAGTGCCATCGAGCGGCGTGGAAGACCTTCCTGAAGGAGCGCGGCCTGACGGAGCTGTCCGCGCCGGCCGGCGGAAAGGCCTACCGGTGGTTCTGGTACTTCCCCGGCGGCGTCGGCCCGACGGGGGCCCCGCACAACGAGGGCTTCGTCCAGATCGTCCTCGATCACGACGGGTCGGGAACCCTGCGTTCCGCCTGGTCCGACAAGACGTTTCCGGTCGGCGCCGCGGATGTCGCGGCCTTCGAAGAGGCCCTGGCGCGGTCGGAGTTCCCAGCGATGTCGCCCGACCCGGCCATCAGCTGCCTGGACGACTGCGAGGACCAGTGGCTGGAGGTGGTGGCGGACGGACGATATCGGATGGTGGAGAGCGAAGGCGGCGTTCCGCCCAGGCTTCATGCCGCCGCCAAGGTTCTCGAACGCCTTGCCGCCCAACGCGCCGGACTGGACGCGGAGCTGAGGCCCTAGGGTCCCCTGCGTCGCCGTTGCCGAGCCCGGCGCCAGCGGCTAGACCGCGCCGGTAATTTGTGAGGGGAGAGCCGATGACGGCCACGCGCACCGAGACCGACACCTTCGGCCCGATCGAGGTCCCGGCGGACCGCTATTGGGGCGCCCAGACCCAGCGCTCCCTGCAGAACTTCAAGATCGGCTGGGAGAAGCAACCGAAGCCGGTGATCAAGGCCCTGGGCGTGGTCAAGCGCGCCGCCGCCGAGGCCAACATGGCGCTGGGCAAACTCGACAACAATCTCGGCGGCGCCATCGTCGAGGCGGCCCAGGAGGTCATCGACGGCAAGCTCGACGACCACTTCCCGCTGGTGGTCTGGCAGACCGGCTCGGGCACCCAGTCGAACATGAACGCCAACGAGGTGATCTCGAACCGGGCGATCGAGATGCTCGGCGGCAAGATGGGCTCCAAGTCGCCGGTCCATCCGAACGACCACGTCAACATGAGCCAGTCGTCGAACGACACCTACCCGACGGCCATGCACATCGCCTGCGCCGAGGAGGTGGCCCGCTCGCTGATGCCGGCGCTGGAGCACCTGCACGCGGCCCTGAAGGTCAAGACCAACGCCTTCGCCCACATCATCAAGATCGGCCGCACCCACACCCAGGACGCCACGCCCCTGACGCTCGGCCAGGAGTTCGGCGGCTATTCGGCCCAGGTCGCCTCGTCGGTGCGGCGGATCAAGGACACCCTCTACGGCCTCTACGAACTGGCCCAGGGCGGCACCGCCGTCGGCACGGGCCTGAACGCCCCGGTCGGCTTCGCCGAGAAGGTGGCCGAGCGCATCGCCGCCATCACCCACCTGCCGTTCATCACCGCGCCGAACAAGTTCGAGGCCCTGGCCGCGCACGACGCCATGGTGTTCAGCCACGGCGCCATCAACGCCGCCGCCGCGGCCCTGTTCAAGATCGCCAACGACATCCGGTTCCTGGGCAGCGGCCCGCGCTCGGGCCTCGGCGAGCTTTCCCTGCCCGAGAACGAGCCCGGCTCGTCGATCATGCCCGGTAAGGTCAACCCGACCCAGTGCGAGGCCCTGACCATGGTCTGCGTCCACGTCATGGGCAACAACGCGGCCATGAGCTTCGCCGGCGCCAGCGGGCACTTCGAGCTCAATGTCTTCAACCCGGTGATGGCCTACAACTTCCTGCAGTCGTGCCGCCTGCTCAGCGACGCGGCGGTGAGCTTCACCGACAACTGCGTGGCGGGGATCGAGGCGCGCGAGGACAACATCAAGGCCGCCCTCGACCGCTCGCTGATGCTGGTCACGGCCCTGGCGCCCAAGATCGGCTACGACAACGCCGCCAAGATCGCCAAGACCGCGCACAAGAACGGCACCACCCTGCGCGAGGAGGCCGTCGGCGGCGGCTACGTCTCCGACGCCGAGTTCGACGAAGTCGTCCGCCCGGAGAAGATGATCGGCCCGGATCCGCTGTAGGAAAGTGGGGACACACACGACCCCGCCGCGTTTCGCCTATGTTATCGAGGCCGTGGGGGTCGTGTGTGTCCCCACTTTCCTCTTCACCGTCTGACTACGCCCTGCGGCTGACCGCGAAGTCGGCGAGGGCTTCGAGGGACTCGCGCCAGTCGCTGGGCGGGAAGCCGGCCAGGGCGGCCTTGGCGGTCTCGGCGTAGTCGGCGGCGAGGTCGAGAGTAGCTTCCAGGGCCCCGGAGCCGACGATGAGTTCGCGCGCGCGGCGGAAGTCGGCGTCGGTCTGCTCCTTGCGGCCGATGGCGCGCTCCCAGAAGTCGGCCTCGCGGGGGCCCGAGCGGGCGATCGCCAGCAGCAGCGGCAGGGTCGCCTTGCCTTCTCGGAAGTCGTCGCCGGCGTTCTTGCCCAGGGTCTCGGTGGCGCCGCCGTAGTCAAGGGCGTCGTCGGCCAGCTGGAAGGCCAGGCCCAGGTTCATCCCGTAGGCGCGCATGGCCGCCGAGCGGCCGGGATCGGCCCCGCTGGCCACGGCGCCCGCCTCGGCGGCGGCGGCGAACAGCTCGGCGGTCTTGGCGCTGATGATCTCGAGGTAGGTCGCCTGGGAGAGGTTCAGGTCGTGCGCGCGGGTCAGCTGCAGCACCTCGCCCTCGGCGATCACGCGCGAGGCGCGGGCGAGGATCTCCAGGGCGCGCATGGCCCCGGTCTCGACCATCAGCTCGAAGGCGCGGGCGAACAGGAAGTCGCCGACCAGCACGCTGGAGGGCGCGCCCCAGATCAGGTGGGCGGCCACCTTGCCGCGGCGCAGCTGCGAGGAATCGACCACGTCGTCGTGCAGCAGGGTGGCGGTGTGGATGAACTCCACCGCGGCGGCCAGCTTCCAGGCCGCGTCGCCCTGGCCGCCGCAGAGCCGCGCCGAGGCCACCGTCAGCAAGGGCCGCAACCGCTTGCCGCCGGCGTTGATCAGGTGGTCGGCCAGCAGCGGGATGACGCTGACGGGGCTCTGCATCCGGTCCAGGATCAGGGCGTCGACGCCGGCCATGTCCGCCGCCGCCAGCCGCACGAGGCGGTCGACGGAACCGGCGGGCCGGACCACGGCGGCTTTGACTGCGTCCAAGACCAAGGGCTCCTACAGCGTCGCGCGTGAGCCCTGCGGCGTTGCGGCGACTACGCAAAGGCGGGATAGGTCAGGCCAGAGACTAGC
>DASZQQ010000087.1:0-6397 GCA_035549595.1 Caulobacteraceae bacterium | reverse complement strand
CAGGCGGCCGCGCGGCGGGCCCTGACGCGCCGCCAGGCGGCCGTGACCGCGGCCGTCAGCCGGTCGACGTCGGCCGGCTTCAGCGCATGGGAGATGAACGACAGCCGCAGCACCTGGCGACCGCGCCATTCGGCGCCGCCGGCCAGGCACTGGTTGGCCGCCCTGAGCTCGGCGATGACGGCCGCCGTCGCCGCGTCGCGCGCCGCCGCCGGGCCGCCGCCGAAGGCGACGATCACCTGGTTCAACACGACGTCGTTCAGGACCCGTACGCCCGGCTCCGCGGCGAGCCGCTCGGCCGCCCGGCGGGCGAACTGGCAGTGGCGGCGCACCATGCCGGCGATGCCGCGCCGGCCGAGGTGACGGATCATCGCCCAGGCCGCGAAGCCCCGGGCGCGGCGCGACAGCTCCGGCGCGAAGTGGCTGGGATCGGGCACGCCGCCCTCCCCCGCCGGCAGGTAGCTGGCCGAGGCCGCCATGGCGCGGCGGTGGGCCGCCTCGTCGCGGACGATGGCGAAGCCGCTGTCGTAGGGCAGCTGCAGCCACTTGTGGCCGTCGACGGACCAGGAGTCGGCGAGGTCCACGCCCTCGGTCAGGGCGTCGAGCTCCGGCGCCGTACGGGCCCAGAGGCCGAAGGCGCCGTCCACGTGCAGCCAGGCGCCGTGCGCGCGGCAGGCCTGGGCGATCTCCACGAACGGGTCGAAGGCGCCGGTGTTGATCTGGCCGGCGCCGGCGACGACGATCGCGGGCCCCTCGCCTTCCGCCAGCGCCCAGGTCAGGGCCTCGGGCTTCATGCGCCCTTGGGCGTCGGTGTCGATCCAAACCGGGTTCGAGCCGAGGCCGAGGTAGCGCAGCGCCGCCAGGATCGTCACATGCGCGTCGGCGCCGAGGAAGACGCGGATCTTCGGCGCGCCGGCGAGGCCGTCGGCCTCGACGTCCCAGCCCGCCTGTCGCAGCACCGCGTTGCGGGCCGCCGCCAGGCCCACGAAGCCGGCCATGGTGGCGCCGGTGACGAAGCCGACCGAGCTCTCCGGCGGCAGGCGCAGCAGGTCGAGCAGCCAGCGGCCGACGGCCTGCTCGGCCACCGCCGCGGCCGGGGCCGCGGCCGGATTGCCGGCGTTCTGGCCCCAGGCGCTGGTCAGCATGTCGGCCGCCGCGCCCACCGGGTGCGAGGCGCCGATGACCCAGCCGAAGAAGCGCGGGCCCGCCGCGCCGGTGAGGCCCGGCTCGGCGGCGTGGACCAGCCAGTCGAGCACGACGGCGCCGTCCTCGCCGAACTCGGGCGTCGGTCCGCCGAAGCGGCGAACGAGTTCGGCCGGCTCGACGGTCGGCCAGGGGGGGCGGCGGGAGAGGGACTTGCGGAACCGCACCGCGTGGCGGAATGCGCGTTCGAAGAGGAGGCGGGGCGGCGCAGGCCGCTCCGGCCCCGGATGCGCCGGAAGGCGCACGATTTGAGACATGGTCTTGGATTTCCGACGGTTGGAAGTGAAGAGGCCCCCGCCCCCCCCGGCCTGAGATCAGGCGAAGGCCTCGGCCATGGCCCGGATCCCGGCGACGGCGTCGGGCTTCAGCCGCTCGACGGTCTCCAGGAAGCGCGGGTGGGTGAGGCCCGAGCCGATGTAGGTCCAGCGGTTGGCCTGGTGCTGGTGCGTCATGAAGCGATCGCGGTCGGCCTCGCCTAGGACGCGCCCGCAGGCCCGCTCCAGCGCCGCCAGGTCAAGCGTCGCCTGCTGTTTCAGCCCCTCGTCCAGGAAGGCGCCCAGCTTGGCGTAGTCCTCGAATGCGGCGTCGATGTCCGCCTTCGAGGAGGCCCCCGCGAGCTCTTGAACCAGCAGGGTGTCGAGCTGGGCGTGCTGCTGTTCCTCCATCCAGTGGTGCAGGAGCAGATCCTTGAAGCGCGGGTCGATGTCCGCGGCGCCGTGAATGCTCTCGGTGAAGTGCTTCTGCGTCATCCACTCGATGTGGAGGATCAGCAGAGCCACGGCGAGCGGGCGGTGCGACAGCACGTGGGCGGCGATCGCCTCGGGCGGCCCGATCACCTCGCATGGGGTCGCGAAGCCCTCGGCGAAGGCTTCCCGGAAGGTGCGGAAGAGGTGGATGTGCTTGGCCTCCTCCGCCGCGAACTCGAGCATGGCGCGCGAACGGTAGGACTCGCCCGCGATCGCTGGCCGGGCGTTGTCGAGCAGGAACGGAAGGATGAACTCCTCCACCAGGCCGAAGATGGCCAGGTAGGCGTGGCCGCGGATCTGGTTCAGCGTCAGCCGCTCGCTCGCGGTCAGGAAGTCCATCGCCTCGGTGCGCGCCAGCGCCTCGGGCATGAACGGCAGGGTGAAGTTCAGCCTTTTGTCGGGGCCGATCAGCTCGTCCACGCGCCAGTGTATGCGCTCGGCGCGGTCGAGGCAGTCCTTGAAGGTGAATTGGTAGGTCACGGTAGGTCTCCTGTGGGGGGAGACGTGACCTAGTGGTCCGGCCAAGGCGCCGCTTCGGGGAAAACCCCTAGATTTGCCGCGGCCGACCCTGAAGTGGGCGCAAGCTCAAGGGCTACAGCAGGGCGCCGCGGCCGCTGGTGACCTCGGAGTAGCGGTGCACGCGCACCGACTGCACGAGGCCGAAGCCGACCATGACGGTGATCATCACCGTGCCGCCCCACGACAGCAGCGGCATGGGCACGCCGACGACGGGGGCCAGGCCCATGACCATGGCGCCGTTGATCATGACGCAAAGGGCGAAGGTCGCGGTGACGCCGGCGGCGGCCATGCGGCCGAAGTGGCTGTGCGAGATCGAGGCGATCCGCAGGGCCATGAAGATCACCGCCGCATAGAGCAGCAGCACCGAGATCGAGCCCAGGAAGCCGAACTCCTCGGCCAGGGACGAGAAGATGAAGTCGGTCTGCTTCTCGGGCAGGAAGTTCAGCTGGCTCTGGGTGCCGAGGCCGAAGCCCTTGCCCAGGAGGCCCCCGGACCCCAGGGCGATCTTGGACTGCATGATGTGGTAGCCCGAGCCGGACTTGTCGGCCTCGGGGTTCAGGAACGTCAGCAGACGCGCGCGCTGGTACTCCTTCAGCACGAACATGAACGCCGCCGGGATCACCGCGACGATGCCGACGAGGCCCACGGCGACGAGGCGCAGGCTGAGGCCGGCCAGGATCATCATCACCCCGCCCGTGGCCATGATCAGCAGGGCGGTGCCGAGGTCCGGCTGCTTGGCGACGAGCGCCGCGGGCACGGCGATCAGGGCGCCCGGGATCAGCAGCCACCAGCTGAGCTTCGCCTGTCCGGCCGAATGGGTGTGGTAGAACCGGGCCAGCGCCAGCACCAGGCCGATCTTGATGATCTCCGAGGGCTGGATGCGCACCGGCCCGAGGTCCAGCCAGCGCTGGGCCCCCAGGGCGGCGTGGCCCTTCACGTCCACCAGCACCAGCAGCACGACGCCGATGGCGTAGAGCGGATAGGCGAGCGCGAACCAGACCCGCAGGTCCAGCATCGCCAGCATGATCATCAGCACGAAGCAGCCGGCGTAGCGGATCAGGTGCTCGGCCGCCCACGGGCTCCAGGCGCCGCCGGCGATCGAATAGAGCATCACACCACCGACGCCGGCGATGATGCTGATCAGCAGGCAGAACGTCCAGTCGACGTTGGCCAGCTTGACGATCAGGCGGTCGCGTTCGCCCGGCTGGGTCAGGGCGCTGACGGTCATTGCTGCTGCGACTCCGGCACGGGCGGCGGGGCGGCCGGCTGCTGCGGCTGGCCGGGGATGGGGGTGGGCTCGGGCGGCGCGGCGCCCTCGGCGCGAGGACCTTCGTCGGGCGACGAGACGACCGGCCCGCTCTCCTGCGGCGGCAGGGGCGTGACGATGCGGGCGCGGATCTCGGGATCCTTCAGCAGCGCCACCTTCATGATCTCACGCGCCCGGGGGGCGGCGGCCGAGGCGCCCCAGCCGCCGTGCTCGACCAGCACCGCCATGGCGTAGCGCGGCTCGTCCACCGGCGCGAAGGCGATGAACCAGGCGTGGTCGCGCTGGGCCCAGCCCATGTGCAGGGTGGCGCGCCCACCCTTGTAGGTGTGGGCCTGGGCCGTGCCGGTCTTGCCGGCCATCATGATCGGGCCAAGGCCCAGCTGGGCGGTGGCGGCCGCGGTGCCGCTGGTGACCACGTCGGCCATGGCCGCGCGCACGAAGGCCAGGTGCGCCGGGTCGACCGGGATGTCGGGCACGTCGCTGCCGCGCGGCAGCTCCTTGCCGCCGATCGACTTCACCAGGCGGGGCATCAGCGCCTTCTGGCCGTTGGCGATGCGCGAGCACATCACGCACAGCTGCAGCGGGTTCACCGCCAGCGCCCCCTGGCCGATGCCGAAGCTGGGCGTCTCCCCGGGCCACCAGCGCTCGTGGAACACCCGCTGCTTCCAGGCGGTGTCGGGCAGGGTGCCCTTCTTCTGCGGGATGTGCAGCTCGTCGAACACCTGGTTGATGCCGAACTTGCGGGCCATGGCGGCGATGGCGTCGGGCCCGACCTCGAGCGCGGTCTGGTAGAAGAAGATGTCGCACGAGGTGACGATCGCCTGGTGCATGTTCAGCGTTCCGTGCGACTTGTCGCAGTGGAACACGTGGCCGCCGAACGGGAAGGCGCCGCCGCAGGTGTGGGTCTTGTCGGGGCTGACGCCGGCCTCCAGCGCGGCCATGGCGACCATGGTCTTGAACGTCGAGCCGGCCGGGAAGGTCGCGGTCAGCGCCTTGTTGAACAGCGTCTTGCGCTCGTAGCCGGCCAGGGCGGCGTACTCGGGCCCGGTCAGGCCCTTGACGAAGCGGTTGGCGTCGAACGTCGGGGCCGAGACCAGGCACAGGACATCGCCGGTGCGGCAGTCCATCATCACCGCCGCGCCGCTCTCGTCGCCGAACACCTCCAGCGCCCGGTTCTGGATGTCGGCGTCGAGGGTCAGCTGCAGGGTCTCGCCGGGCGTCGAGACGATGTCGCCGGCGGGATCGTCGCGCACCACGCGGCCCTTCACGTCGACCTCGACCTTGCGCGCGCCGGGCTTGCCGCGGAGCTGCAGGTCGAAGGACTTCTCGATGCCCTGCTTGCCGATGCGGAAGCCGGGGTTGAGCAGGATCGGGTCGACCGGGCCGTTCTTGGGCACGTCGTCGGCCGAGACCTTGGCCACGTAGCCGATCACGTGGGCGAAGGCCCCGCCGTAGGGATAGACCCGGACCTCGCCCATGTCGGCGGTCACGCCCGGCAGTTCCGGCGCGCGCACGTTGATGCGCGAGAACTGCTCCCAGGTCATGTCCTCGACCACGGCCACCGGCGCGCGCCGGGGGGCGTACTTGATCTCGTTGATGACCTTGCGCTTGTGCGCGTCGTCGAGGTCGACCAGCTTGCCCAGCCGGTCCACCACCAGCTCGACGTCCTTGGGCGTGGTGTGCTCGTCGCGGGCGAACAGCAGCCGGAAGTCGGGGCGGTTGGAGGCCAGCACCACGCCGTTGCGGTCGACGATCAGGCCGCGCGGCGGCGCGCGCAGGCGGAAGTCGAACTGGTTGTTCTCCGACAGCTTGGTGTAGCGCGAGGCCTCGACGATCTGCAGCTGGGCCAGCCGCCCGCCCAGGGCCGCGACACCCAGGCCGATGGCCCCGCCGAACAGGAACGCGCGACGTCCAAAGGCGCCTTGGCGCTCATTGACCTCGTTGAAATAGATCTGGGGTCTGGTCATCGGAAGCGGACGTCGGCGTCTTCATACCGCTCGATCAGGCGGTGGGCGAAGGGGTACAGCGCCGCAGTCACGAGGAATTGCCAGGCGACCGCGATCAGGTCGGGAACGGAGCCGGAGTCGAGCGTCATGAAGTAGACGCCCGCCCCGAAGGCGACCGCGCAGCTGAGGGCGTAGAGGCCCCACATCACCGCGAAGCCCTGGCCCGACAGGATGCTGCGCAGGAACAGCACCGGCGCGTAGGCGGCCAGCAGGCAGGCGGGCCAGAGCCCGCTGGGCGCGCCCCAGACCACGTCCATGAACAGGCCGACCAGCATCAGCACGAACGGCGGCAGGATCGAGGGCCGGATCATCGCCCAGGCGAAGGCCGGAACCATGGCCCAGACCGGCTCGGGCAGGCGCAGGCCGAAGACCCGCACCGGCGCGGCGAAGAGCAGCGTCAGCACCACCGCGATCAGCGACGGCAGGCCGAGCCAGCGCAGCGGATTGAGGGGCCGGGCGGCAGGCGTCCCGAGGCTCATGGCTGGGTTTGCGCCCCGGGATGAACGGGCTTCGCGTGCGCCGCGGGCTTGGGCGGCTTCGTCAACGACCGGAAACCGGGGTGGGCGCTGAGGTCGCCGGCGTGAGCCAGGACCGGGGCGTGGGCGCCTGCCGCGGCGGCGTGGGGGGTGGCGGCATGGGGCGCAGCGGCATGGGGCGCG
>DASZQQ010000086.1:0-2686 GCA_035549595.1 Caulobacteraceae bacterium | reverse complement strand
ATCGGGTTGGCTGCGCCGTAGCCGGACCCGTCCTGGGCCCGGATCATCGGCTGGGTCACCACCGCGATCTTGCCGGCCAGCGATCCGGCCGGCGCGGCCAGCAGGTCGGCGTAGGTGCGGAACACCACCGCCTCGGCCTCGATCCCCTCCGGGGGCGTCGGCACGGAGCCCCCGAGGCCCAGGATCGCCAGGCGCTGCGGGTGCGGGGCGACGACCTCGGCGCTCTCCTCGCCGCGCGCCCAGGCGGTGATCTGGAACGGCTCGGCGTGGACGTTCGAGAACCCCAGCGCCTTCAGCCGCGCGATCCCCCAGTCGCGGGCGCGCGCGGCGGCCTCGCTGCCGGCGACGCGCGGCCCCACGTCCGTGGTCAGGTCGGCGATGAAGTCGTAGGCCGTCGGATCGGAAAGCGCCCTGTCTCGGACGGCCTCGGCCCCGGTCCGCAGCGGATCGGCGGCGAAGGCGGGGCCCGCCAGCATCAGGGCCAGGGCGGCGATCAGCAGCGGGCGCATGGCGTCTCCATCTCGGGTCAGGCGGTCAGGCTTCAGGCGATCAATCGGGGCGGCGCGCCGTCCTCGATCACCACCGCGCTCGGCAGGGCGAGGCTCTTCCAGAACGGCATGGGATCGAGGCCGTAGCGGCGGCTGACCCACAGGGTGATGACAGTGCCGTGGCAGGCGGCCAGCAGCGTCCCGCTCGACGCCGCGAGGTGGCGCTCGATCGCCTCGGCGAAGCGCGCGTGCGCCTGATCGGCGGTCTCCTCGCCGTAGACCAGCCGGTCCGGCTCCTCGAACAGGCGCCGGATCGAGGCCTCGACCTCGGCCTGGGTTCCGAACTTCACGGTCGCCCGGCTGTGCTCGGCGAAGGCAGGCTCGACCTCGAACGGCCAGCCGATCGCCTCGGCGATGACGTGGCCGGTGTCGGTCGCCTTCGGCTCGGGACTGGCGACGACCCGCCCCGGCCCGAAGCCCTTCAGCTTGTGCGCCAGGGTGGTGGCCGCGCCCCAGCCCTGGTCGGACAGGCGCCAGTCCTTCGCCGGGACGGCGGGATCGATCTGCGGCATGGCGTGCTTGACGAGGATCAGCCGGCTCATGCGGCCCGCCCGATGCGCTTGATCTCCCAGTGCAGGTCGACGCCGGTCCTGGCCTTGACGTCCGCGCGCACCGCCTCGCCCAGGCCCTCGATGTCGGCCGCGGTGGCCTCGCCGGTGTTGATCAGGAAGTTGGCGTGCAGCGGCGAGAACATCGCCCCGCCGAACGGTTTGCCGCGCCAGCCGGCCTCGTCGACCAGCTTCCAGGCGCTGGTCCCGGGCGGGTTCTTGAACGTCGAGCCGCCGGTCTTCTCGCGGATCGGCTGGCTCTTCTCGCGCCGCTCGGTGATCTCGGCCATGCGCGCCTTGACCGCGGCCGGATCGTCCCTGTGCCCCTGGTACAGCGCCTCGACCCAGACGATGGCGCCCTCGGGGATCTCGGAGTGGCGGTAGGTGAAGCCGAAGTCGGCGTTGGAGAGGTAGTGCCGCTCGCCCTTGCGGTCGAAGCCCCAGGCGCTGATCAGCACGTCCTTGGTCTCGGTCCCGTAGCAGCCGGCGTTCATCGTCAGCGCCCCGCCGATCGAGCCGGGCACGCCGGAGTAGAACTCCAGCCCCGCGATCCCGGCCTCGGCCGCCGCACGGGCCACGGCCGCGTCCAGCGCCCCGGCGCCGGCGCGGATGCGGTCGCCCTCCACCGTGACCTGGCCGAACGGCCGCCCGGCGAGGCGCAGCACCACGCCCTCGACGCCGCCGTCGCGCACGATGACGTTCGAGCCGACGCCCAGCACCTGCAGCGGGACCTCCGGCGGCAGGGCCTTGAGGAACGCCTCCAGGTCGTCGGCGTCGGCCGGCAGGAACAGCACGTCCGCCTTGCCCCCGACCCGGAACCAGGTGAACGGCGCAAGCGGCTCGTCGAACAGCAGCCGCCCGCGGACGTCGGGAAGGCGCTCGCGCCAGGTCATCGCCCTCCCTCCCCTTCATGGGGAGGGAAAGCTCGCGCAGCGAGCAGGGTGGGGAAGTGCGAAGCGCGCAGGGCGCCAGCCGGTTGGCAGTGGGGATGTCCGAGACTCCCCCACCCTGGCCGCTCCGCGGCCAGTCCCTCCCCACAAGGGGGAGGGAGAGAGCGCCCCTCACTCATCGGCCATTTTCTCGAGCTGGCCCGGCAGGGCGTAGGCCCAGGCGGTGATGTCGCCGGCGCCGAGCAGGACCACGAGGTCGCCTTCCTTGGCCTCGGCGCCGACGAGGGCCGGCAGGGCGGCGGGGTTGTCGAGCGCCAGGGCGCGGCGGTGGCCGAAGCGCTTGAGGCCCGCGACGAGGTCGTCGCGGCTGGCGCCCTCGATCGGCGCTTCGCCGGCCGGATAAACGTCGGCGACGATGACGGTGTCGGCGTCGTTGAAGCAGCGGCAGAACTCGCCGAACAGGTCGTGCAGGCGGCTGTAGCGGTGCGGCTGCACCACCGCGATCACCTTGCCGTTGGTCACCGCCCGGGCGGCCTTCAGCACGCTGGCGATCTCGACCGGGTGGTGGCCGTAGTCGTCGATCACCGTGACGCCGTGGGCCTCCCCGCGCACCGTGAACCGCCGCTGGACGCCCGTGAAGCCCGCGAGCGCCTTGCGGATGGCGTCGAGCGGCACGCCGAGCTCCTGGGCCACCGTGATG
>DASZQQ010000085.1:0-4578 GCA_035549595.1 Caulobacteraceae bacterium | reverse complement strand
GCCTGGCAGGCCGGGCGGGCGGTGATGCGGGCGTTGTAGGCGGCGAGGGTCTCGGTCTCGGGCAGACGCTTGTTGAAGAGGGCGACGCTGAGGATCGAGCCCAGGATCACGTCTGCGGCGGAGAAGCGCTCGCCCAGTATCCAGGGACCGGGACGCAAGGCGTCCTCGACGACGCGGCGGACGTCGTCGTAGGTCCCCCAGCCGAATCCCCGCCCCCCGGCGTTGGGATATCGGTCGTGCATGTAGATCCCCGGCTCGAACGCGGCCGTGGCGAAGACGCTCCAGCGCAGGTAGGGCCCGCGCGCCGGGTCGTCGACGGCGGGGGCCAGGGTCCCATAGCCGTAGCGGTCGGCGAGGTAGAGGCAGATCGCCGGCGTCTCGGTCACCACCACGCCACCGTCGGTGATCGCCGGCACCTTGCCCATCGGGTTGATGGCCAGATAGGCCGGGTCCTTCTGCTTGCCGGAGCGGATGTGGGTGTCGACGATGCGGTGCGGCAGGTCGAGCTCGGCCAGCATCCAGCGCACGGTGAACGAGCGGCTGTGGATCGAGGCGTAGAAGACGATGTCGGGAGCGGGGGCCATGCCCCTATCTTTGCTTCAGCAGGTCCCTGATTTCCGTCAGCAGCGCTTCGGAGGGCGTCGGGGCGGGCGGCGCGGAGGGCGCTTCGGCCTCCTTGCGGCGCAGGCTGTTGATCGCCTTGACCATCAGGAACACCACCGCCGCCACGATCAGGAACTGGATGACGGTGTTGAGGAAGGCGCCGTAGCCGATCGCCACCTCGGCCTGCTTGGCCGCCGCGTCGGCCGGCAGAAGAACGAGCTTGAGCTGGGAGAAGTCGACCTTGCCCAGCACGAAGCCGATCGGCGGCATCACCACTTGGTCGACCAGGCTTGTGATGATCTTGCCGAACGCGCCGCCGATGATAACACCGACCGCCAGGTCGATGACGTTGCCGCGGGCGATGAACTCGCGGAATTCCTTGAGGATCGACATCTAAGTGAGGGCTCCTGCCGAACGGGATTCGGTGAGCGTGACTTTAGAGCCAGTTTCCCCGGCTGCGCCAGACAGGCCGAGTCGATATGGGGAACCACGAAAGGACACGAAAAACACGAAAGGGCCGCCGCGGCTGAAACGCTGCGTTCGAACGCCAAGGCCGCCCAGGCCGCCAAGACGCCAAAGAGAGTCACATCCCGGCGCGAAGCGCATTGATTGCGCCTGCGACCTCGCCGCAGCCACGAACCCTTTCGTGTCTTTTCTTGTGGGTTCGTGGTTCGGAAAACGCGCGTCAGTCGGCGTTGAGGCGCGCGCGCAGTTCCTTGCCGCTCTTGAAGAAGGGCACGTGCTTGGCGCGCACGTCGACGGCTTCGCCGGTGCGCGGGTTGCGGCCGGCGCGGGCGGGGCGGGCGCGGACCGAGAAGGCGCCGAAGCCGCGCAGCTCGACGCGGCCGCCGTCTTCCAGGGCGCCGATCATGGTCTCGAGGATCACGCCGACCACGCGCTCGATGTCCCGCTGCGTCAGGTGCGGGTTCTCGGCCGCGAGCGCAGCGATCAGTTCCGACTTGATCATGGACATCCTGCCCCTATCCCGGCCAGACCTTTGCCCAAACCTCGTTTGTACTTCAAGGGGTTGCATGGCGCCGGCCGCAGGGAAATGCGACGCGTGCGGCCAAGCTCGCCCGGCGGCGGGAGTGACCTGATTCGCCCGCCTATGGCACGAAAAAGGCCTCCGCCGTCGCCGGCGGAGGCCTTTCGTACTCAACCAGAGCGTTCTGCGACTCCGAGCCGGCCCGGTTCCGGCTGCTCGCCGGCCCCGGGCGTTCGTCGGCGAAATCGCCTCACGGCGATTTCATGCGGGCAGGCTGGCGCCCGCCCGCGCCTCCTCACTCCTTCGCCGCCTTTTCGCGCAGGGCGGCGCCCAGGATGTCGCCCAGCGAAGCGCCGGAGTCCGACGAGCCGAACTGCTCGATGGCTTCCTTCTCCTCGGCCATCTCCAGGGCCTTGACCGACAGGGAGACGCGGCGCGCCGCCTTGTCGACGTTGGTCACCTGGGCGTCGAGGCGATCGCCCACGGCGAAACGCTCGGGGCGCTGCTCGGAGCGGTCGCGCGACAGGTCCGACTTGCGGATGAAGGCCGTGATCGGCGCTTCGTCCTCGCCGAACCGCACCTCGATGCCGCCCGAGGTGATCTCGGTGACGGTGACGGTTACGGTCTGGCCCTTGCGGTAGACGTCGCCGGCCAGCGGATCGCCGCCCAGCTGCTTGATGCCGAGGCTGATGCGCTCCTTCTCGACGTCGACGTCGAGCACGCGCGCCTTGACCAGTTCGCCCTTCTTGTAGCGGGCGATGGCTTCTTCACCCGGCGCGTTCCAGTCGATGTCGCTGAGGTGCACCATGCCGTCGATGTCGTTGTCGAGGCCGATGAACAGGCCGAACTCGGTGGCGTTCTTGACCTCGCCCTCGACGGACGAGCCGATCGGGTGCTGCTCCAGGAACTGCTCCCACGGATTGCGCATGGCCTGCTTCAGGCCGAGGCTGACGCGGCGCTTGGAGGCGTCGACGTCCAGCACCACCACCTCGACCTCCTGAGAGGTGGAGACGATCTTGCCGGGGTGGACGTTCTTCTTGGTCCACGACATCTCGGAGACGTGCACCAGGCCTTCCACGCCCGGCTCCAGCTCCACGAAGGCGCCGTAGTCGGTGATGTTGGTGATGCGGCCGGTGAACTTGGCGCCGACCGGGTACTTGGCCTCGACGCCGTCCCACGGGTCGGACTGCAGCTGCTTCATGCCCAGGCTGATGCGCTGGGTCTCGGGGTTGATCTTGACGATCTGCACCTTGACGGTGTCGCCGACGGCCAGGACCTGGCTGGGGTGCGACACGCGCTTCCAGCTCATGTCCGTCACGTGCAGCAGGCCGTCGATGCCGCCCAGGTCCACGAACGCGCCGTAGTCGGTGATGTTCTTGACCACGCCTTCGCGGACTTCGCCCTCGGTCAGCTGGCTGACCAGCTCGGTGCGCTGCTCGGCGCGGGCCTCTTCCAGGATCGCCCGGCGGGAGACGACGATGTTGCCGCGCGGACGGTCCATCTTCAGGATCGCGAACGGCTGCTCGCGGCCCATCAGCGGGCCGACGTCGCGCACCGGACGGATGTCGACCTGGCTGCCCGGCAGGAAGGCCGAGGCGCCGCCGAGGTCGACGGTGAAGCCGCCCTTCACGCGGCCGACGATGGCGCCCATGACGGGCTCGTTCTTGGCGAACACGCCTTCCAGGCGCGTCCAGGCCTCTTCGCGGCGGGCCTTGTCGCGGCTGATCACCGCCTCGCCCATCGCGTTCTCGACGCGCTCCAGGAACACCTCGACGGTGTCGCCGGCCTTGATGGTCGCCTTGCCGTTCTCGTCGAGGCCGAATTCCTTGACCGCGATGCGGCCCTCGGTCTTCAGGCCCACGTCGATGATCGCGAAGTCCTTCTCGATCGCCGCGACGCGGCCCTTCACGACGGTGCCTTCCGCGAAGTCCTTGCCGCCCATGCTCGCGTCGAGGAGGGCCGCGAAGTCGTCGCGGGTCGGGTTCATGCTCAGGTCGTCAGCCATTGGCTCAATAGATCTTTCGTCTTGAAATGGACGAAACGCCCGGGCGCGCCTGCGCGGCGGACGGTCATCCGGCTTAGGGTTGAACCGAAGAGCGCCGGTTTTGTGGCGCTGGTGAAATCTCCCGCGGCGGCCGAGGGTAAGGCGCGGTTGGATTAGTCCCGGGATTGCTCCCAATGGACGCGCGCCGCCTCGACGATACGGCGGGCCGCATCGGCGGCCGCGGATATAGACATTTCGGAGGTGTCGAGCAAGACGGCGTCTTCGGCCGGCCGCATCGGGGCCGCGTCGCGCCCGCCGTCGCGCTCGTCGCGCCGGCGGATGTCGGCCAGGATGTCCTCGTAGGCCACGGCCTCGCCCTGGCCGGTCAGCTGCTTCCAGCGCCGCTCCGCCCTGACCTCGGGACTGGCCGTGACGTAGAGCTTGGCCGGCGCGTCCGGCGCGATCACGGTGCCGATGTCGCGCCCGTCCAGCACCGCCCCGCCGGGCCGCGCCGCAAAGCCGCGCTGGAAGTCGAGCAGGGCCTGGCGCACGGCCGGGTGCACGGCGACGCGGCTCGCCGCCTCGCCGGCCGCGCGGGTGCGAAGGTCCGGGTCCTCCAGGTGCGTCAGGTCCAGGCGCCGCGCCACGGCGGCGGCGGCGGCCTCGTCGTCCAGGCTCCCGCCGGCTCTAAGCGTCCCGACGCCGACGGCGCGGTAGAGCAGGCCCGTGTCCAGAACCGGCAGGCCGTAGGTCTCCCCCAGGCGCACGGCGATCGTGCCCTTGCCCGACGCGGCCGGCCCGTCGACGGCGATGACGAAGCCCATCAATCCCTCCCCTTCATGGGGAGGGACAGCGAGGCGAAGCCTCGCAGGGTGGGGAAGTGTGCCGCGTCCACCCCCGCCAACCGGCTGGCGTGGCGGGGCAGGTCAGTTTCCCCCACCCTGACCGCTTCGCGGTCTTCCCTCCCCATAAAGGGGAGGGAGAGCTTCAGCGCCTCAGCCAATGT
>DASZQQ010000084.1:0-5577 GCA_035549595.1 Caulobacteraceae bacterium | reverse complement strand
CCGACCGCTGCGCAGGCCATCTGAGGTCGCGACCCCAAGACCAGGTCCCTTGGGGGGTTCGGGACACTAGAAGGCGCGCCATGACCGAACCCAAGAAAGGCTGGTTCCAGCGCCTGACCGAGGGCCTGTCGCGCTCGTCGCGGCAGATGACCGACCAGGTCGCCTCGGCCTTCGCGGTGAGGAAGCCGCTCGACCAGGACCAGCTCGACCAGCTCGAGGAGATGCTGATCGAGGCCGATCTCGGCCCGCATGCGGCCGCGCGCATCGCCCAGGCCTTCGGCGAGCAGCGGTTCGGCAAGGAGTCCACCGAGACCGAGGTCAAGGAGGCCCTGGCCGAGGCCGTGGCCCGCGAACTGGTCCCGCGCCAGGGGACGTTCGATCCGCTCGGCGGCCCGCGGCCCTATGTGGTGCTGTTCATCGGCGTCAACGGCTCGGGCAAGACCACCACCCTCGGCAAGATCGCCGCCGACCTCACCGGCCGGGGGGCCAAGGTGCTGATCGCCGCCTGCGACACCTTCCGCGCCGCCGCGGTCGAGCAGCTGCGGGTCTGGGCCGAGCGCGCCCGCGCCGACTTCATGAGCGCCCCGACCGGCGCCGACGCCGCCGGCCTCGCCTACGACGCGGTCGCCCGCGGCAAGGCGGAAAACTACGACGTGGTCCTGATCGACACCGCCGGGCGGCTGCAGAACAAGCAGGCCCTGATGGACGAGCTGGCCAAGATGATCCGCGTCATCCGCAAGCTCGACTACGACGCGCCGCACGAGGTGCTGCTGGTGCTGGACGCCACCGTCGGGCGCAATGCGCTGGCCCAGGAGAACATCTTCGGCAACGCCATCGGCGTCACCGGCATCGTCATGACCAAGCTCGACGGCACCGCCCGCGGCGGGGTGCTGGTGCCGGTGGCCCAGGCCTCGGACTCGCCGATCAAGCTGATCGGCGTCGGCGAGGGCATCGAGGACCTGCAGCCGTTCGACGCGCGCGCCTTCTCGCGCTCGCTGGTGGGCCTGGACGCGGCCTAGGAGAGTTTCATGGCCGCCAGCAACGCCAAGACCATCCGCATGGCCGTGGACTACGCCGCGCCGATCGCCTTCGTCGGCGCGCTGCTGGTCACGCGCAACTTCCAGACCGCCACCTGGGTGCTGGTGGCCGGCTCGTTCGCCGCCCTGGCGATCGGTTTCGCCGTGGAGCGGCGGCTCGCGCCCCTGCCGCTGTTCGCGGGCCTCTCGGCCCTGGTGTTCGGCGGCCTGACCCTGATCTTCCACGACCCGAAGTTCGTGAAGATGAAGCTGACCTTCATCGACAGCGCCCTGGCGGCCGGCCTGATCGGCGGCCTGATGACCGGGCGCAACCCGCTGAAGTCGCTGCTGGGCGACGCCTTCCACCTGCCGGACGGCGCCTGGCGTGTGCTGACCATCCGCTACGCCCTGTTCTTCGCCGCCTGCGCGGTGGCCAACGAGGCGGTCTGGCGCACCCAGAGCGACGCGCGCTGGGGCATCTTCCGGCTGGTCCTGCTCGGCGCGGCCCTGGTGTTCTCCTTCGCCCAGACGCCGTTCCTGATGAAGCACGGGGCCTTCGCCGAGGATGCGGAGGCGCCGGAGCCGCCCGATCCAGGCTTCTGACCGCGCACGGACGGAACTGTCGTCAAACCGCCAAGAAACGCGGATAATCCTCGGGCCCGATCGTGGGTCGGCGGAGGGGCGCCATGGCCAAGTCCAAGGGCAAGGCATCCAGTGACGTTCTGGCGGGGTCGGCGACCCACCTGTTGCACAGGGCGCTGCAGATCGCGCTCGACTACCACGCCGACGCCGCCGGGGACGGGGGCCTCACCCAGCGCCAGTTCGCCGTGCTGGCCGCGGCCGGCGCCGCCGAGGGCCTGACCCAGAGCGACCTCGTGCGGGCCACCGGCATCGACCGCTCCACCCTGGCCGACCTCGTGGCCCGCATGATCCGCAAGGGCCTCCTGGAGCGCGAACGCTCCACGGTGGACGCGCGCGCCAATTCCGTGCGCCTGTCCGAAGCCGGACGGGTGGCCCTGGCCGCGGGGGCGGGCCCGGCGGCGGACGCCGACGCCCGGTTCCTGGGCCTGCTCTCGCCGAAGAAGCGCGAGACCTTCGTGAAGATGCTGGCCAGCCTCTCCGAGGCCGCCGCCGAACCGCCGGCCGCGCGCCGCGCCAAGGCCGAGAAACCGGCCAAGTCCGACAAGAAGAAGAAAAAGAAGATCCGCAAGGCGACGGCCAAGGCGGCCTAGGTCACGCTTTCGGCGGCGACCTACGACCGTCGCCTTCGAGCCAAGGCGGCGGGCGAATCAGACGCGGATGTCGATGATCGAGCCGGGGCGCAGGATCTTCTGCGGCTCTTCCGGCATCTGGATGGTCAGGTCCGGAGCCTTGGTCGTGCGGGCAGGGGCGGCGGCGGCCGGGGCCGGCGTCTGGACCGGCGAGCGGACGGGCTGGGGCGCGGCAGGCGCGGCGGTCTGGTTCGCCAGGGCGGCCTGGAAGAAGGCGCGCTGCGCCGCCGTGCGGGCGTCGCTCTTGGGGCTCTCTCGCGTCGGGTTGGCGACGACGGGCCAGGCGGGCGGGCGAATCTCGGCCATGGTCTATGGTTAACGACGCTGGCCAAACATGGTCAACGCGGCGTTAACGCGCGGCCTTCTCCAGAAGGTCCTCGGCCTCCGCCGCGGTGATCGGGCCGGCATGCTTGGCCACGATCACGCCCTTGGCGTCGATGGCGTAGGTCTCCGGCACCCCGGTCGTGCCGAACTCGACGCCGGCGCGGCCGTCGCGGTCGGTCAGGACGGTCTCGTAGGGGTTGCCGAGCCGCTGCAGGAACGCCGCGCTCTTGTCGGGCGCGTCCTTGTAGGCGACGCCGACGACGCGCACGCCCTCGGCCTTCAGCGCCATCAGCGCCGGCGCCTCGTCGATGCACGGCGCGCACCAGGAGGCGAAGAAGTTCACAAGAACCGGCCCTCGCGCCACGGCGCGGATCGGCTGGGCGGCGCCGCCGGCCAGGGGCGCCAACTGCAGGTCGGGCGTCGGCTTGCCGACCAGGGCCATCGGCGTCACCTGCGGATTGCGGTGCAGGGACTTGAAGGCGAAGACGGCGATCAGGGCCAGGAAGGCCACGACCGGCAGCATCGCGACGAGCCGCCTCAAGGCTTGCGGTCCTTCTCGAGCCGCTCGCTCTCGCGCCGCCAGCGACGGGCCTTGAGCAGGGTGTCCAGGATCATCCAGGCGAAGGCGACGACGGTCGCGCCGTAGGCCGGCCAGATGAAGGCGCCATATCGGTCCATCAGGAGAAGGCCGCCTGCATGGCGAGGTTCGCGGCGCGCCGGCGCCAGACCTCGGCGCGGACGCGGGCCAGCCACAGGGCGCCGAACGCGGCCATGTAGCCCAGGCCCATGACCGCCAGCGGGATCAGGTAGACCGGCGGCATCGCCGGGCCCTGGGCGCGGAACACGCTCTCGCCCTGGTGCAGGCTGTTCCACCAGTCGACCGAGAACTTGACGATCGGCAGGTTGACGAGGCCGACGAGGGCCAGGATCGCCCCGGCGCGGGCGGCCTTCTGTTCGTCGTCTATGCTCGCGCGCAGGGCCGAGTAGCCGACGAACAGCAGGAAGAGCACGAGCACGCTGGTCAGGCGCGCGTCCCACACCCACCAGGTTCCCCACATCGGCCGCCCCCAGAGCGAGCCGGTGACGAGGGCCAGCAGGGTGAACGCCGCGCCCAGCGGCGCGCAGGCCTTGGCCGCGGCGTCGGCGAGGGCGTGGCGGAACACGAGGGCGAAGAAGCTCGCCCCGCCCAGGCAGGCATAGGAGAACATCGCCACCCAGGCGGCCGGCACGTGGATGAACATGATCCGGACGGTGGCGCCCTGCTGGTAGTCGTCGGGGGCGTGGAGGCTGAGCCAGAGGCCGACGCCGATCAGCGCGGCCGCGAGCGCGCCCAGAAGCGGCGCCGCCCAGCGCGAAAACGCCATGAACCGGTGCGGATTGGCCAGGGCGGCGATCATGGCCGGTCAATAGGCGGCCGGGGCTTCAGCGGCAAGCGGTGCGGAAAAGGGGGACACACACGATTTTCGCCCTGCGGCGGCCGCGTCACGGGGCAAATCGTGTGTGTCCCCCTTTTCCTACGGCCGGGGCGGCGGGGGCGGGGGTTCGGGGCCGTCGTCGTCGCCGTGGCGCATGATCATCATGTGGCGCTCGCCGCCGCCGCCCATGCCGCCCATGTGGCCGGGGCCGCCCATGCGCATCATCATGTGCCTGTGCATGCCGGGCCCGATCTCGTCGAAGGCCTTCTGCTGCGCCGGGGTCAGCTGGGCGTAGAAGCGCTTCACCGCCTCGGCGTGGGCGGCCATGTGGGCGCGCATCTCGTCGAGGTGGGCGAGCATCCTGTCCAGCCGCTGCGGCGTGGTGAGACGTTCGTCCTCCTCGCGCCCGGCGCGCATGTGCTCGGCCATGCCCTCCGGCGGCTTCATCGAGGCGATCAGGGCCTGCAGCGCCGGCTCCTGGTCGGGGCGCAGCTGCAGGGCGTCGCGAAGATGTTGGGCGTGGCGCTCGGCGCGCCTGGCCTGGTCGGCCGGATCGTCGTGGCGCATGTACATCATGTCGCCATGCTCGCCGTGGCCGGGCGGGCCGGCTGCGTGGTCCTGCGCGATCGCGGCCGTCGCCAGGCCGATCGGCAGGGCCAGGCTCGCCAGCAGGATCGCTCGGGTCTTGGTCAGCTTCATGGGGTCGTCTCCGAAAGTGTCCCTTGCCTAAAGCCTGGCTTGTCCCCCTTGCGCCATCATGACCTCGTCGTCACCGTTTGTTACAGTCGGAAATGGACGTGAAGTCGCGGCCGAAGCCCTCGTCGGCGAGCCTCAGCTCTGGGCGTTGCGGCAGGCCCCGGCCATGGCGAACGGGGTGAGGGCGACGGCGGCCAGGCTGTAGGCGGCCAGCAGGGTCAGGCCCGTACGCCACGGCAGGCCGCCCAGGTACGAATCCACCGCCGCCCCGCCGAAGATCACCGGCGGGACCAGCAGCGGCAGCACGATCACCGCGATCAGCAGACCGCCGCGCCGGCTCGCGAGGGCGAGCGCGGCGCCCAGGCCGCCGACGAAGGCGAAGGCCAGGCCCCCCAGCGCCGCGCTGGCGAACACCAGGGGCGCGGCCGAGGGCGGGGCGCCCAGGGCGATCGCCGCCACCGGCGCGGCCACGGCCAGCGGCGCGCCGGACGTCAGCCACTGCGCCAGGCACTTGATCGCCGAGACCGCCTCCAGCGGCAGGGGGCCGAGCGTAAGGAGATCCAAAGCCCCGTCCTCGAAGTCGCGCTCGAACAGGCGCTCCAGCGACAGCAGCGAGGCCAGCGCCAGGCCGACCCAGGAGACGCCGCCGGCCACGGCCGCCAGGCGACCGGCCGAACCGCCGACCGCGAGCGGCAGCATGGTCACGACGCCGGCGTAGAAGCCCAGCGCCAGCAGAGGCCCGCCGCCGCGGCCCCAGGCCAGCGCCAGCTCGCGTCGCAGGAGGACGAGGGCGGCGTTCACGCCGGGCTCTCCGCACCGATCTCCTGGCCGCGGCTCGGGATCGGCAGGGGATCG
>DASZQQ010000083.1:0-3116 GCA_035549595.1 Caulobacteraceae bacterium | reverse complement strand
CCCCTGCCCGGCCCTCGTCCTCGGCCACCACCGCCAGCCAGGTGTCCGGCTCGGGACCGGCGACCACCGTCGACAGGACGGCGGTGGCGCGGGCGCTGCCGGTGCGCGGCGAGGGCGCGCGGCGCACCTGTTCGCCGATGATGGCGTCCGCGGCCAGCTGGAACAGGCATTCGACCTGACACAGCTCGACGTCCGCCCCGCCGAGCCGGGGCCGGGCGTAGAGCGCCGTCAGGGCAGCCGCAGCGGCGTAGAGCCCCCCGATCGGGTCGCCGTAGGCCACGTGCTGCAGGCACGGCGGCCAGGCCTCGTGGCCGTTCACGAACGGCATGCCGCAGGCGTGCTCGACCGTCGAGCCGTAGGCGCGCAGCCCGCCCAGCGGCCCCTCGCGGCCGAACGGCGGCATGGCGATGGAGATGATCCCGGGCCGCAGCCGCTGCAGGTCCTTCGGCCCCAGGCCCAGCCGGTCCATCACGCCGGGGCCGAGGTTCTCGAGCACCAGGTCGGAGTCCGCCGCCAGGGCCCGGGCGGCGGCGAGCCCCCTGGGCGTGGCGAGGTCCAGGTCGAGGCCGCGCTTGTTGCGGTTCACGGCCATGAAGTTGCGCTGGATCTCCTTGGCCGGCGGACCGTCCAGTTCGATCTCCTCCCAGCCGCGCCACCAGTCCGGATGGCCGGCGGATTCCACCTTGCGCACGTCGGCGCCGAGGTCGGCCAGCAGGCGTCCGCCCAGCGGCCCGGCCCAGCCCATCGAGAAGTCGGCGACCTTGATCCCCGCCAGCGGCCCCGCCGGACCGCCCGCGGGCCGCGGCGTCGCGTGGCCGTCCCAGGCCATGCGGAACGGCAGATGCGGTCCCAGCGCCCCCTCGGCGACGCGGACCGGCTGGAACGAGCCCCGGCGGCGCCAGTGCGGGTCGCCTGGCAGCTCGCCCGGCCGGACGACCGGGGTGATCGGGATGCGCTTGCGCTCGCCGTCGGCCACCCACTCGGCCACCGTCCGCTCGGCGATGAACGGGGCCAGGATGGCGTCGATCTCGTCGGCGAGGCCCAGCCGCATCACGGTGGTCTGGTAGTGCGGATCGTGGCCGAGCTCGCCCAGGCCGATCAGGTCGGTCAGGGCCCGCCACTGCGCCGGCGTGATGGCGGTGACGCCGATGTAGCCGTCGGCGGCCTCGTAGACCTGGCAGGGATAGGACGGCACGAGCCGGTTCACGCCGAGCCGGTGCGACGATAGGCCGGTGTAGGCCGCCGCCACCGCCCCGGTCTCGGTGAAGCACAGCGCCGCCTCGAAGATGTCGACGTCGACGCGCGCCGGCCGGGCCTCGCCCATCATCGCGGCGAGGCCGGCGATGAAGGCGGTCAGTCCGCCGACCACCTGCGGCGAGTGGCCCTGGGCGAGGATCGGCGGCCCCTCGGCCTCGCCGAAGCTGTAGGCCGTCCCCGTCATGGCGTGGAGAATGGCGTCGTGGCCGCGCCAGCCGGCGTAGGGCCCGCTCTCGCCGAACCAGGTCAGGCCCAGTGCGGTCGGCGCGCCAGGCAGGCGTGCGGCCAGCGCGCGGCCGAGTTCGGCGGCTCGCGGGGTCTGGCCGGCGATGACGAGGTCGAAGCGGCCCTTCGGCTCGGCGGCGAGCGTCTTGCCTTCGTCGAGCCAGGCCCCGTAGGCCTCGCCGGCCGCGCCGCCCTGGCCGAGCTGGGCGTCGGCCTCGCCGCCCCGCAGGCGCGTGACCGCTGCCCCGAGCCGCGCGAACAGGGCGCCGCAGTAGCGCACGCCGACGTCGCCGCCGACCTCGAGGACTCGCAGGCCCAGAAGTGGGTCCACCGCACGCTCCTCCCGCGTCCCGCTCACGCCGGGACGTCTCCCCTTATGCGGGAGCGTAGCGCGGATTTGGGGCCGAGGGCGCCCCTGTCAGGCGACCGGCTGGCGGCCGTACTGGCGGGCGAGGGCGTCGATGGTGTCCTCGAACTCGGCGACGGTCTCGGCGATGATCCGGGCCACCGGCTTGATCTCGTCGATGCGCCCGGCGACCTGGCCGGACAGCGCGATCGAGGCCTCCATGTCGCCGCCGAAGTAGAGATCCAGCGCATTGCCGAACTCGGCCATGATGTTGGCCGGCGGCTCGGTCTCGTAGCGCGAGGTCTTCTGGGTGCGCAGGGCGCGCAGCGCCGGACCGGGGCCCTGGCGGTTCAGGAACACCGTGTCGGTCTCCCTGGCCTCCAGGATCGCCGCCTTCCAGTTGCCGTGCACCGGGCTCTCGGCGGCCGAGACCATGCGCGTGCCCATCTGCACGCCCTCCGCGCCCAGGGCGAAGGCCGCGGCCATGGTGCGGCCGTCGACGATCCCGCCGGCCGCGATCACCGGCACGTCGACCTTCGAGCACACCAGCGGCAGCAGCACCATGCTCGCCACCTCGCGGCTGTTCTTGAAGCCACCACCCTCGCCGCCCTCGACGACCAGGCCGTCGACCCCCGCCTCGATCGCCTTCAGCGCCGCCGCCAGCGACGGCACGACGTGGAACACCGTCAGGCCCTCGGCCTTCAGCTGGGCGCAGTACTTGTTGGGATCGCCGGCCGAGGTGGTCACGAACTTGACACCCTGGTCGACCACGAAGCGGACGATGTCGGGGTCGCGGACGAACGCCTGGGCGATGTTCACGCCGAACGGCTTGTCCGTCAGCGTGCGCATCTTCTTCACCTCCTCGCGCACCTCGTCGAGGCACCCCGACGAGGTCTCGATGATCCCGAGGCCGCCGGCGTTGGACACGGCGGAGGCGAGCTGGGCGCGGGCGATCCAACCCATCGGGGCCTGGACGATCGGGTATTTCACCCCTAGCAATTCGGTGATCCGGTTCCTGATCGGCATCCTTCACCCTTCCCTTGCGGCGTTTGGCCCACTTCAAGGACCTCCCCCTGGGACAATCAATCCCGTATCCGCCAAGACCGACCGACACCTTCCGGAGCAGTGATGAAGCATCTGGCCGCCCTCTTCCTCGCCCTCGCCGCCCTGGCCTTCGCCGCGCCGGCGTCCGCCCGTCATCATCACGCGAGTTCCAGCCACCACGCCGCGAGCCATCACGCGAGCCAAAAGGGCAAGGCGGCCAGGAGCCGCCACGGGGCGAGCCACG
>DASZQQ010000082.1:0-4886 GCA_035549595.1 Caulobacteraceae bacterium | reverse complement strand
CGCTCCAGGCCCCCTCGGCCGGCGCGCCGGTGTCGACGAAGAGCTGCAGCTCGCCCGACCCCAGGCGATGATAGCCGCCCTCGCGCGCCGACCACGCCTTCGCCCGGTCGCCGTCGTCGTGGGCCAGCGCCGCGGCGATGCGCGGCTGGGCGTGCGCGTCGAGCGGCGACTCTATCTCGACGGCGCGGCCCCGGAGCTGCGCGGCGAGGAGCGCTTCATCCCGACCAAGGGCCTGAAGGGCGACCGCCGCCGGTTCGTGCCCTACGCCGTCTTCTTCCCTCTGCATCCGGACGTGCGCGCCCAGGTCTCGCTCGACGGGCGCAGCGTCGTGGTCCGCTACGGCTCCGACCCCGGCTGGCGCCTGGCCACCGACGCGGCCGAGGTGAAGCTGGAGCCGGCCCAGCGGCTGATGGACGGGGTGGCGCGCGGCACGAACCGCATCGTCCTTTCCGGCCTCTTCCGCCTGGAGAGCGGCGGGCGGGTGCGCTGGAAGCTGTCGCGGGGCTGAGACGCACCGGGGACATGTTACGCGAGGAACGTGTCCCCTCCAGGTGACAGGGGACACGAACCTTGCCGACGGCAAGGATCATGTCCCCGGGGTCGCATTGACTCGCGCGCCTCCCGCCGTATGTTCCGCCCGTCCTGCGTGACTGGCGAAACGAGGTGGGTCACCACCGGGGAGCGCGGGATCTTCGAACGCCGCGCGCCTGGGCGAATTTCCCTTGAACAGGAGATCGCCCATGACTGCGCCCCAATTCCCCCCCGCCGCCGACCTCGCCCCCGTCCGCCGCGCCCTGTTGTCCGTCTCGGACAAGACCGGCCTCGTCGAGACCGCCAGGGCCCTGGCCGAACTCGGCGTCGAGCTCGTCTCCACCGGCGGCACCCGCGCCGCCATCGCCGCGGCGGGCCTGCCGGTAAAGGACATCTCCGAGCTGACCGGCTTTCCGGAGATGATGGACGGCCGGGTGAAGACCCTGCACCCGGTGGTGCACGGCGGCCTCCTGGGCGTGCGCGACGCGCCCGAGCACGCCAGGGCCATGGCCGACCACGGCATCGGCGGCATCGACCTTTTGTACGTGAACCTCTACCCGTTCGAAGCCACGGTGGCCCGCGGCGCCGGCTTCGACGAATGCGTCGAGAACATCGACATCGGCGGCCCGGCGATGATCCGCTCGGCGGCCAAGAACCACGCCTACGTCGCCGTCTGCACGGCGCCGGAGGACATGGCCGAGGCGCTGGCGGCGCTGCAGTCGGTGGGGGCCACCTCGCTGGCCCTGCGCCGCAAGCTGGCCGCCCGCGCCTATGCCCGCACGGCCTCCTACGACGCGGCCATCTCGACCTGGTTCGCGGCCCAGACCGAGGAGGGCTTCCCGGCCCGCAAGGCCATCGCCGGGACGCTGAAGCAGACCATGCGCTACGGCGAGAACCCGCACCAGGCCGCCGCCCTCTACGTCTTCCCCTCGCCCCGCCCCGGCGTCGCCACGGCGCGCCAGCTGCAGGGCAAGGAGCTGAGCTACAACAACATCAACGACACCGACGCGGCGGTGGAGCTGGTGGCCGAGTTCGACCCGGCCGCCTCGGCGGCGGTGGCCATCATCAAGCACGCCAACCCCTGCGGCGTGGCGCTCGGCGCGGACCTGACCGAGGCCTACCAGAAGGCGCTGCAGTGCGACCCGGTGTCGGCCTTCGGCGGCATCGTCGCCCTGAACCGGCGCCTGGACGCCGCCGCCGCGCGCGAGATCGTCAAGATCTTCACCGAGGTGGTGATCGCCCCCGAGGCCGACGAGGACGCCGTGGCCGTGTTCAAGCGGCGCAAGGACCTGCGCCTCCTGGTCACCGGCGCCCTGCCCGATCCGGTGGCGGCGGGCGAGACCTTCAAGTCGGTGGCCGGCGGCTTCCTGGTGCAGTCGCGCGACGTCGCCCGGGTGACGGCCGCGGACCTGAAGATCGTGACGAAGCGCCAGCCGACGCCGACCGAGGTGCGCGACATGCTGTTCGCCTTCACCGTGGCCAAGCACGTGAAGTCCAACGCCATCGTCTTCGCCAAGGACGGCCAGACCGCCGGCATCGGCGCGGGCCAGATGAACCGCCGCGACTCCGCCCGCATCGCCGCCCTGCGAGCGGGCGAGGCGGCCGAACAGGCCGGCCTGCCGCAGTCCCTAGCCAAGGACTCGGCCTGCGCCTCCGACGCCTTCTTCCCGTTCCCCGACGGCCTGCTGCAGGCGGTCGAGGCCGGGGCCACGGCGGTGATCCAGCCGGGCGGCTCGATCCGCGACGACGAGGTCATCGCCGCCGCCGACGAAGCCGGCATCGCCATGGCCTTCACCGGCGTGCGCGTCTTCCGCCACTAGCGCTATCTGCCGGGGACATGTTCCGCGAGGAACGTGTCCCCTCCAGGATCAACGGGGACACGAACCCTGCTGCGCAGGGATCATGTCCCCGATCATGACAGAACCGTAAGGTGGCCGGTTCCGGGTGGGGGTCTAGAAATTTCCCCAGGACGCGGCGCGGCCGCGAGTTGGGGCTTTTCCTGATGAAAATTCGCCTGTTGGCGGCCAGCGCCGCCGCCCTGCTGTCGCTCGTCGCCGCCGGGTCCGCTGGCGCGCGCACCGACGTCCGCGCCGGGTCCGACTGCCTGGACATGACCTGCGCCGTGACCGCCCTGGTTCCAGCCGACCCGAACACCATAGAGGGCGGCTCGACCGTCGGGCCGCGGTACGGAACCTGGGGCCTCGACCTCTCCGGCCGCGACCTGTCCGTTCGTCCCGGCGACGACTTCTACCGCTACGCCAACGGGACCTGGGACGCCCACGCCGAGATCCCCGCCGACCGCACGCGGTACGGCAACTTCGACCGGCTCTCGATCCTGTCGGAGAACCGCACCCGGGCGATCATCGAGGCGGCCGCCGCCGGCCAGTCGGCCGACCCCGACGCGGCCAAGATCGGCGACGCCTGGCGCGCGTTCATGAACGAGGCGGCGGTGGAGGCGCTGGACGCCAAGCCGCTGGCCCCCGACCTGGCCGCGATCCGCCGGGCCAGGACGCGGCAGGCCCTGGCGACCCTGATGGGGACGTCCAACGACGGCTTCCAGTCGACGATCTTCGGCGTCGGCATCGGCGCGGACGGCAAGGCGCCCGACAAGTACGCCGTCTATCTCGGCACGGGCGGCATGGGCCTGCCCGACCGCGACTACTATCTGGAGGCGGCGCTGGCGGACAAGAAGGCCAAGTACCAGGCCTATGTCGCCCAGATGCTGACCCTGGCCGGCTGGCCGAACGCCGAGGCGGCCGCCAAGGCCGTCGTCGACTACGAGACCAAGATCGCCGAGGCGAGCTGGACGCGCGCGCAGCGGCGCGACCGCGACAAGACCTACAATCCCATGACCCTGGCCCAGCTGCAGGCGGCCGCGCCGCAGTTCGCCTGGAAGCCGTTCATGGCCAAGGCCGGCCTGAAGGGCGTCGACCGCTTCGTGGTCACCACCAACACCGCTGTGCCGAAGATTGCCCAGATCTACGCCGCGACGCCGGTTGCGACCCTGCAGGCCTGGGCCGCCTTCCACGTGGTCGATTCCGCCGCGCCGTTCCTGTCCAAGCGCTTCGTCGACGCCCGCTTCGCCTTCCGCAACCATGAGCTCGCCGGCCAGCCCGAGCAGATGCCGCGCTGGAAGCGGGGCGTAGGCTTCGTCAACGGCGCCCTCGGCGAGTCGGTCGGCCGGCTCTATGTGGCGCAGTACTTCCCGCCGGAGTCCAAGGCCAAGATGGAGGCCCTGATCCACGACCTGGAGACGGCGCTCGGCGGGCGCATCCAGCGGCTGACGTGGATGAGCCCCGAAACCAAGGCCAAGGCGCTGGAGAAGCTCGCCAAGCTGACCGTCAAGGTCGGCTATCCTGTGAAATGGCGCGACTACGGCGCCTTCCGCGTCGCGGCCGACGACCTCTACGGCGATGCGGCGCGCTCGACCTCCTACGACTGGCGCTACGACGTGAACCGCCTGAACCAGCCGGTCGACAAGCAGGAGTGGGGCATGACGCCCCAGACCGTGAACGCCTACTACAACGCCACCAACAACGAGATCGTGTTCCCGGCGGCGATCCTGCAGCCGCCGTTCTTCGACCCGAACGCCGACGCGGCGGTGAACTACGGCGGCATCGGCGGGGTGATCGGCCACGAGATGACGCACGGCTTCGACGACCAGGGCCGCAAGTCCGACGGGACGGGCATGCTGACCGACTGGTGGACGGCCGAGGACGCCGCCAAGTTCAAGGCCCAGGCGGAGCGGCTGGGGGCGCAGTACTCGTCCTACGAGCCGGTCCCCGGCTTCCACATCAAGGGCGACCAGACCATGGGCGAGAACATCGCCGACATGGGCGGACTGCTGATCGCGCTCGACGCCTACCACGCCTCGCTGCGCGGCCAGCCCTCTCCGGTGCTGGACGGCGTCACCGGCGACCAGCGCGTCTTCCTGGCCTGGGCCCAGGTGTGGCGCCAGAAGCAGCGGCCGGAGGCGGCGGTCCAGCAGACCAAGTCCGACCCGCACTCGGCCCCCGAGTTCCGCGTCATCGGCCCGACGCGCAACAACGACGCCTGGTACGACGCCTTCGGCGTGACGCCGGACCAGAAATACTACCTGGCCCCCGACCAGAGGGTGCGGATCTGGTGACTTGATCCCTCCCTCCCCTTCATGGGGAGGGACAGGCCGCGAAGCGGCCAGGGTGGGGAAGTGTGAAGCCGCCAGACCGCCAACCGGCTAGGTTCTGTGGACACTAGCGCAGCCAAAGCACGATAGCCGCTACGGTGACGACCGCCAGGTAGTTCCTGGCGGTCTTCTCGTATCGGGTGGCGACGCGTCGGAACTGCTTGAGCTTGGAGAAGCAGCACTCGACGAG
>DASZQQ010000081.1:0-14773 GCA_035549595.1 Caulobacteraceae bacterium | reverse complement strand
CCACGCCGCGCGCAGACCGTGGGCCATGTTCGGCAAGCCCCTTCCGGCGTGGCTGGCGTCCGACCCGCGGGCGGAGGCGCGCCTGCGCCTGGCGCTGAGCGCCCTCGCCTTCCTGATCGGGGCGACCATCGCGGCGGTGCGCACGCGCTACGGCGCGGCCGACTTCGACGTCTTCTGGGCCGCCGCGCGGCATCCGTTCACGCCGTACGATCCGAGGGTCATCGCCGAGCTGAAGGCGATGATGCACATCGAGGGCGAGTGGCCGTTCGTCTATCCGCCGACCTTCCTCCTCTTCGCCTGGCCGTTCGGCCTGATGCCGCTGGGGCTCGCCTATCCCCTGTGGGCCGGGCTCGGCATGGCGCTCTTCGTCCTCGCCTCGAGCTTCATGGTCCGGCCGGTGTGGGCCAACGCCCTCCTGTTCCTGACGCCCTGCGTCGTCTTCGCCGTCGCCCCGGGGCAGTCGACGCCGTTCGTCGGCGCGGCGGCCATAGCCGCCTTCAACGTCGTCGAGCGCCGCCCCTGGCTCGCCGGCGCGCTCTTCGCCGTCGCCGCCTGCCTCAAGCCCCAGGCCATGGTCCTGGCGCCCGTCGTGCTCTGGGGCCGCTGGCGCACGCTCGCCGGCGCGGTGGCCGCAGGCCTGGCGCTGATGGCGGCCAGCTGCGTCTTCGGGGCGGACCTCTGGCTGCAGTGGCCCAGGACATTGGTGGCGTTCCGGGACGTGATGCCGACGGTCTCGCGGGTGAACCCATCGGCCCTGATCGCCAGCCCGGTCTGGGCCCTGGCCCTCGCCCTGTTCGGCCTGGCGCTCGCCTGGCGCTCGAAGGATCTCTTCGGCCTCGTCGCGGGCGGGCTCTGCCTGACGCCCTATGCGCACGACTACGACCTGGCGCCCCTGGCCCCGGTCGCCATCACCTGGATCGCCGAGCGGCGGCGCCTCGGCTGGGGCCACGCGGCCCTCGGCGGCGCCTTCCTGGCCGGTCTCGTCCGCTCGCCGCTGGCGACGACCCTGTTCCTCGCCGGCGCCGCGATCCTGAAGACGCCCTGGCTGGCCGGCGCCATGAAGAAAGGGGCCCCGGTCGCCCGGAGCCCCTTCCCGAATTCCAGTCCTGAAGCCGAGGCTTAGGAGGCGTAGAACTCGACCACGAGGTTAGGTTCCATCTTCACCGGGTACGGCACTTCGGCCAGTTCCGGCGTGCGCACGAACTTGGCGCTCATCGCCTTCGGGTCGACCTCGACGTAGTCGGGGATGTCGCGCTCGACGAGCTGCAGGGCTTCCAGCACCAGGGCCATGTTGCGCGAGCGCTCGCGCACCTGGACCACGTCGCCGGGCTTCAGCCGGTAGGAGGCGATGTTCACGCGCTTGCCGTTCACCAGCACGTGGCCGTGGTTCACGAACTGGCGGGCGGCGAACACGGTCGGCACGAACTTGGCGCGGTAGACCACCGCGTCGAGACGCGATTCCAGGAGCGCGATCAGGTTCTCCGAGGTGTTGCCCCGGCGGCGCGCGGCCTCGATGTAGGTGCGGCTGAACTGCTTCTCGGTCAGGTTGCCGTAGTAGCCCTTCAGCTTCTGCTTGGCCCGCAGCTGCAGGCCGAAGTCGCTGACCTTGGACTTGCGGCGCTGGCCGTGCTGGCCCGGGCCATAGGAGCGTTGGTTGATCGGGGACTTCGGGCGACCCCAGATGTTCTCGCCCATCCGCCGGTCGATCTTGTACTTCGCCGAGTGGCGCTTCGACATACGTTCGTCACTTCTCTCTTCGACGCGGCCCGGCCCCTCCCTCATGGAGGCGCGATCTCAACGGCGGTCCACGCGTCACCCGTCATGTGCGTTCGCGCCGATCCGGCAGGCCGGCGGCGTGAAGGCGGGGCTTATGGCCTCCGGGGGCCCCGGAGTCAATGGCGGCGGAAAGCGCGAAAGCTGTTCGTCTGCAACGGAACGTGGCAGCGTCCCTGGCATGTCCGCGACCGCACCGACGACGTCGCCCCAGCCACGCGCGCCCGATCCGCGCATGGATCGCTATGCGCGGCCGCAGCGACTGGTGAAGATCAACCGCCGCCGGCGGCTCAACCTCTACGTCTCGGGCGAAGGCGCGCCGACCGTCATCCTCTTCGGAGGCGGCGCCTGCGGCCCGCTTTACGCCGCAAGGGTCCAGTCGCGCCTGCAGCGGACCTGCCGCGTGGTGTCCTTCGACCGGGCCGGGTCTGGCTTCAGCGACCCGGGCCCCCTGCCCCGCACGACGGCGCGCCTCGTCGCCGACCTCCGCACGGCATTGAACGCCCTCTCCATCGGGCCGCCCTACGTCGCCGTCGGCCACTCCCAAGGCAGCTTCGACTGCCGGCTCTTCGCCTTCCTTCATCCCGACGAGGTGGTCGGCATGGTCCTGGTCGATCCGCGCGGCGACCGCGCGTTCGAACGCCTGACCGCCGCCGTCCCGCGCCTCGCCGGGCGCTTTCTCGACGACCAGCGTCGTCTGCACCGCAACGCCGTGATCGCGCGCCGTCGTCCTCGGCCCGGCACGCCGGACTACGAGGCCCTTGCCCTGCCGCCCAATCCGAACCTCACTGCCGCCGTCAACCAGGCCCTGCTCGAGGAGCGTCTGCGGCCCGCCTACTGGCGAGCAAACGCCTCGGAGCAGCTGAGCCTGCTCAACGGCAGTTCCCAGGGCGAAGTGGACCGCGCCCGGCGTCACCTCGGGAACCTGCCGCTGATCCTGCTCTCCGCGCGCCGCCAGGACCGGCCCGACCTCTCGGCGGAGGAGAACGACGCCGAATGGGCCGCCCGCGCCGAGATGCATCGCGAGCTGGTTGCGCTCTCGTCCCTCGGCTTCGAGCGCCATGTCCCCGACTCCAGCCACGACACGCCGCTCGACCGGCCCGACGCCGTGGCCGAGGCCGTGCTCGAGGTCATAGCGGCCGCAGCCGCCTCCGGGAACGCACACGCATGAAGACCTTGCTCGCGCACTTGAGCCGGATCGCCCCGTCCCCGGGCTTCGGCGCTCGCACTGTCGCCGAGGACAAGGACGAGCGCCAGCTGGCCAAGGCGGTCGGGTTGCGTCAGTTCGGGGTCAACCACCTGACCCTGCGGCCCGGCGCCCGCAGCGCGCGGCGCCACTGGCACGAGGCCGAGGACGAGTTCGTCTATGTGCTCAGCGGCGCTGTGGTCCTGATCGACGAGACCGGCGAGACCGAGATCGGGCCCGGGGACTTCGCCGGGTTTCCGGCCGGCGTCGCCAACGCCCACCACCTCGTCAACCGCTCGCCCGCGCCGGCCGAGCTGCTGGTGGTCGGCACGCGCAAGGTCGGCGAGGAGCGCATCCACTATCCGGACGAGGCGGACCCCGGCCCGTTCACCGTCGTCCGCGACGCGCGCGGCGAACGGATATGACCCTGGAGCTGCGGCGCTATCGTAGCCGCCAGGACCTGGCGCCGCTGCTGGGCTTCTGCTCGGCGGCGACGGCGGCGCACGCCCCCTCCCGGCCGACCTGGCATCCCGGCGACCTCGTCTGGCAGCTGCAGGGCCGGTTCGAAGGGCCGCGCCCGCTGTACGCCGTGCTCGACGGCGACGCCGTCGTCGGCGCCCTGTGGTTCCAGGGTGAGGACCTGCTGTTCGACCTGCTGCCGGGCCACGGCGGGATGGGCGCCCTGCTCCAGGCGGCGCTGGAGAAGGCCAGGCGCGCCGGTGCGGAGCGCCTGAACTGCGGCGTGGCCGACGAGGACGGGCCGCGTCAGGCGGCGATGACGGCGGCCGGCTTTCGCCGCGCCGGGCCAGGCTCCGTGCGCTTCGAACGCGACCTCGTGCAGGCGCCGCCGGTCCCGAGCCCGCCGGACGGGCTTCGGCTCAGGGACTGCGTCGGCATCGATCCCGAGGCGCGGGCGCTGGTGCATCGCGCGGCGTGGAGCGCGCTGGGCCATCTGGGGATCGACGCCACCTCGACCTTTTCCGCCGAGCAGTACCTGGGCCTGGCGAGCGACGGCGCCTACGACCCGCGCTTCGACATCGTCGCCGAGGCGCCGGACGGCCGGCTGGTCGCCAACGCCCTCGCCTGGGCGGACCCGGCGACGGGCGTGGCGGTGTTCGAACCCGTGGGCGTCCATCCCGGGTTCCGCGGCGCCGGCCTGACCGGGGCCGTCATGACCGAGGCCATGGCGCGCCTCGCGGCGGCGGGCGTGCGCAGGGCGCGCGTCGGAACCTCGCACTTCAACGAGGCGGCGATCCGGGCCTACGACAAGGCCTTCGACCGCGCCGGCTCGACCTCGACCTGGACCGTGGCGCTCTGACGCCGCCCCTCACGCTCCGACGCCGTAGAACCGCCAGAAGCCCTCGATCGGGGCCTGCGCGGCCAGCGCGCGGAGCGGAAACGCCGTCCACGGCGCATCAGGGTCCAGGGTCACGAGGTTGGCGAGCAGCGCCGCGCGGACGTCGGGCTTCACCTGGCCTGTGAAATCCAGCAGCTGGCCCCAGCTGGACGTGCCGTCCAGCCGCACGCGCCCGGGCTCGGCGACCGAGGCCGCATACTCCGGCGGGAACAGCCGCCGGTAGGCTTCGAGGTTGTAGAGCCAGGAGCCGCCCCGCACCGCGCGGGCGTCGGCATGATGGGCCCGGACGAAGGCGAACATCTCGCCCAGCTCGGACCGGCGCCGGTCCGCCTTGCCGCGCACGAGCGGCCCGCGGCCGTCGTCGCTGTCGCGGTTGCTGAAGTGGATGCGCACGACCTGGCCGCCGTCCATCAGCTCGTAGCTGAAGCAGCCGAACCGGCGCGTCGTGCTCGCCTCCGGCGCGGCGTCGGCGAAGAAGGCCACCGTCCATTCCAGGCGCTCGTCGCCGGACCCGCACCGCTCCAACCCCTCGGCGTAGCGCGTCCAGGCCGCACAGGGCGCCTCGCCGTCGATCCGGCCCAGGCCGAAGCGGCGATGCAGGTTCGTGAACGCGAGGCAGGTTTCGGGCAGCGCGCGCCGCGACCTTAGCGCCAGGGCCTCGGCGAACAGTAGCTGGACCTCGAAGTAGTCCCGCAGGCGCTCGGCCTCCTGGCGCCGCCCATCCACTACGGTGACAGTGTATGAAATAGCCTGAGGTCCCGATCGATCGCTGCGGGCCATTTTATACACTGTCACCGCAATTGAGCGCCCCTTCGCGGAGAGAGGCATGATCATCGCCATCGAAGGCGCGCCCGGGGTCGGGAAGTCGACGACGTCCGCCGCGCTCGGGGCGCGCGGCGCCCAGGTGATCCCCGAGGTGAACCTGCTGTTCGGCAAGGCCGAGGGCCAGCTGCGCGAGTGGTACTACGATCGCCAGGTCGCGCGCTGGGAAATGGCGCGGCTCATCTCCCGCGACCGGCTCGCGGTGCTCGACGGCGATCTCTACCAGCCGCTGTGGTTCGCCTGGATCTACGCCGCCGAGGGCTGGCCCGCCAACGCCTGGGCCTTCGACTTCTACCGCCGGCGCATCGCCCGCGGCCAGATGGGCTTTCCGGACCTGTATGTCCTGGCCCACGTCGCCGAGGCGACGCGGCGCGAACGCATGATGGCCCGCGAGATGGCCCACGGCCGCAGCGAGGCGGCGGCGCTCGCCAAGACTGACCGCTACGCGCGCATGGTCGAGCCCCAGCGCCGGTTTTTCGCCGCCCTGGGCGCCCGGTTCCCGGGATGGGTGGTGGAGATCGAGACGGACCGCCTGGAGACTGCCGTGGCCGCCATCCAGGACGCCGCCGGCACCGCGCCGCCAGTCGCCCCCGCCGAGGCGCTCGACTTCATCGAGCACTGGCTGGGCGCCCATCCGGCGAGAACGGACCCGCCCCTCTAGGCGCTGGACGGACCCTTCAGACGAAGGCGGTCGCCACGTCGCCCAGGCCCTGGTCGAAGCGGCAGAGGATGTCGTCGCCGGCCTTCACCGGCACGGCGCGGACGAAGGAGCCGGTCATGATCACCTGGCCCGGTTCGAAGGCGACGCCGAACTCGGCCAGCTTGTTGGCCAGCCAGGCGACGGCGGTGACGGGGTTGCCGAGCACGGCCGAGGCCTCGCCCTCCTGCAGCGTCTCGCCGCCGCGCAGAATCTGGCCCTTCACGCGGCGGACGTCGATCTGGTCGAGGCGGCGCGGGTTGGCGCCCAGCACCACGGCGCCGCAGGCGGCGAGGTCGGCGACGGTGTCGATGATGTTCATGCCCGGCGCCCGGGCGATGCGGAAGTCGACGATCTCGATGGCCGGAACGACGAAGTCCGTGGCGCGCACCACGTCCATCGGCAACACGCCCGGACCGGCGAGGCGCTCCTTCATCACGAAGGCGATCTCGATCTCGATCATCGGGTCGAAGAAGCGCGCGATCGGGACCGGCGTATCCTCGGGGATGAAGAGGTCGTCGGTGATGGCGCTGAAGTCCGGCTCGCTCGCGCCGGCCATCTGCTGCATCGGCTTGGAGGTCAGGCCGACCTTGTAGGCCTTGATCCGCCGCCCCTCGGCCAGGCGCCGGGCGACGAAGGCCTCCTGGATGCGGTAGGCGTCCTCGACCGTGGCGGCCGGATGCGTCTTCGTCAGCAGCGGCAGGGGCGTGTGCGTCGCCCACGCGCCCTCGAGGTCGGCGACGATCCGGGCGCGCGTGGCGTCGTCAAGCATGGGAGGCTCCGGCGGCGGCCTTCACGGCCATCAGGTCCGCGCGCGAGGCGGCGGCGAGGGTGTTGAGGTCGGTGACCACCGAGACCAGGCGGAAGCCCTGGGCGATGCGCAGCGGCGCGACCTTGGCGTTGGAGAGCACGGCGGTGGCGACGCCGGCCGCTCGGGCGGCGGACGAGACCCTGGCGATCGCGGCGTCGAACGCCGGCTGGCCGTCGTTGTCGCCGGGCGGCAGGCCGAGCGCGATCGAGAGGTCGAAGGGGCCGACGAAGAGGGCGTCGACGCCCGGCGTGGCGGCGATCGCCTCGACCTCCCCCAGCGCCTCGGCGGTCTCGATCATGGGGATCACGAGCACGCGGTCGTTGGCGGTGGCGAAGTAGCCGGGCCCGTCGCGCAGACCGACGCGCACCGGACCGAAGCTGCGCCGTCCGGCGGGCGGATAGAGGCAGGCGTCGACGGCCGCGCGGGCGTCGGCGGCCGTCTGGATCATCGGGATCACCACGCCGAGCGCGCCGGCGTCCAGCACCCGCCCGATGATCCCCGGATCGTTCCACGGCACGCGCACGATCGGCGCCGCGCCCGTCAGGTCGATGGCGCGGATCATGTCGAGGGCGGTCTCGTAGGCCATGCAGCCGTGCTGCATGTCGACGAGCACCCAGTCGAAGCCGGCCCGGCCGAGGGCCTCGGCCGTCAGGGCCCCCGGGATCATGCACCAGGCGCCGAGCGCGGTCTCGCCCGCCGCGACGCGGGCCTTCAGGGAGGTCGTCATGGGGCGCCGGCCTAGAACAGGCCCAGCGCCACGCGCCGCACCGCCTCGCTGTCGGTCGGCTGGTGGCCGACCCTGTGCGCCGGCGCCGGGATCTCGACGACGGTGTTGGTCAGGCGCCCGAGCCCGGTCACTTCGACCTCGACCACGTCGCCGATGTTCATCGGCCGCGAGTTGGCCGGCGTGCCGGTCAGCACGATGTCGCCGGGCAGGAAGGTGATGTGGCGCGAAAGGTCGGCGAAGATGAAGTCGATGCCGAAGGTCATCTCGCTGACCGGCCCGTCCTGGACCACCTGGCCGTTGATCCAGGTGCGCACGCGCTCCTTGCGCACGTCGACGCCGCGGACGATGCCGGGGCCGATCGGGCAGAAGCCGTCCTGGCCCTTCACGCGCAGCATCGAGCCGGCGTCGGTGTCGCGGAAGTCCTGGGCGCCGACGTCGTTGGCGGGCGCGAAGCCGGCCAGGTGGTCCCAGACGTCCTCAGGCGCGACGTTGCGCATCGGCTTGCCGACGATGGCGGCGATCTCGCCCTCGTAGTTCAGGTACTTGCAGTCGGCCGGCCGGGCGACCGACCCGCGGTGGGCGTTCAGGGTCGTCAGCGGCTTCTGGAAGTAGGTCGGATTGACCAGCGCCGGCGCCTTGAACTCCGCGCGGCGCGACTCGTAGTTCAGGTGGATGCAGATGATCTTGGTGGGCTCGCACGGCGGCAGGTAGATCGCCCCGGCCTCCGCCACGCTCCGCCCGTCGCCGAGCCTCAAGCGATCGCCCTCGGGCCTGACCCACTTCGGCGTTCCTTCGTGAAGGATGCGCCGCCATTCCTCGCGCGGTCCGTCCAGCACCGACATCTCGTTCTCTCCCGGTTCAGACGATCTTCACGGCCGCGCTGGCGACCTGCTGGTGACCGTAGGTGTCGCGTTCGTAGTACTCCGACTGGTGCGTGGCCGGCCGCCCGCCCCAGCCGATCTCGCACATCCAGCCGGACGGATTGAGGAAGTAGAACGAGTACATGTGGTCGTTGGCGTGGCGTCCGGGCTCGATGGTGACCGGGATGCCCGCGCCCTTGACGACCTCGTAGGCCAGGCCGACGTCGTCGAAGCTCTCGACCTCGAGCATCAGGTGGTTGATGCGCTTGTCGCCCGGCGCGCCGAACGCCAGCGTGTGGTCGCGCTCGTTGCAGTGCAGGAACATGATCTCGACCGGCGCCGGCAGGCCCGGGATCGGGATGCGGTACTCGACGCCGCCGCGCATGCCGAGCAGGCGGTAGAAGTCGTAGGTCTTGTCGAACCCCACCGTCTGGCGCTGGATCAGGTGCCCCAGGCCCCCGTCACCGGTCTTGAAGCGCCCGTGCATGCGCCGCCCCGGGTGGAACGGCTTGTCGGCCTGGACCTGCGGGCCGTGGAAGATCTCGATCGGAAAGCCGCTGGCGTCGTTGAGGCGCATCAGCTCGAGCACCCTGCGGTCGTCGGCGTCCTTGCGGCTGCCCATCGCAACCTCGACGCCGTTCGCCTCGAGGTGCTTCGCCATCTCGCGGAACTCCTCCTGCCCCGCCACGCGGAAGCCGAGGACCGAAAGGTCGTCCGTCCCGTCCTCGTCGAGGATCAGGCGGTGATGCCAGTAGTCCATGCGCAGCCAGGCGCGGCCGGGCCGGTCGCCGTCGACGACCTCGAGCCCCAGGATCCTGGCGGCGTAGTCCTTCCAGGCCGCAAGGTCGGAGACGCCCAGGACGGCGTAGCCGAGTTCGGTGATCTGAACCATTTGCAGGCGTTCCCTCAGGCGAACGATCCCTTGCGGACCGAGATGTTCTTGATGTCGGCGTAGAAGTCGAAGCTCCACGAGCCGCCCTCGCGGCCGATGCCGGACTCGCGAGAGCCGCCGAACGGCGCGGCGAGGTCGCGCACGAAGAAGCAGTTGACCCACAGGGTGCCGGCCACGACGCGCGAGGCGATGCGCATGGCCCGCGCCTCGTCGCGGCTGAAAAGCACGCCGGCAAGGCCGTAGCGGGTGCCGTTGGCGGCGGCGACGACCTCGTCCTCGCTCTCCCAGGTCTGCCAGGTCAGCACCGGGCCGAAGACCTCGCGCTGGGCGATCTCGGAGGCCGCATCGACGCCCGCGAAGAGGGTCGGCTGGAAGTAGAGCGGGCCGAAGTTGGCCCCCGAACCGCCCCACAGCGCCTGGGCCCCGGCCGCCTTGGCGCGCTCGACGAAGCCGGCCACGCGGTCGAAGTGCTCCTGGGTGATCAGCGGGCCGACGCGGGTCGCCGGATCGCGCGGATCGCCCACCGCCATGTGCGCGGCGGCCGCGCGCACCTTCTCCAGGAACGGCTCGGCGATGCGCTTCTCGACGAAGATGCGCGTTCCGGCGAGGCAGACCTGGCCGGCGTTCATGTACTGGCCCGCGACCGTCTGGGCGGCGGCGTCCAGGTCGGCGTCGGCGCAGACGATGAACGGCGACTTGCCGCCGAGCTCGGCGCTGAGCGGAGTGATCGAGCGGGCCGCCGCCTGGCCGATCAGCCGGGCGGTGTCGGTCGAGCCGGTGAAGCTGATGCGGTCGACGTCGGGGTGGTTGACCAGGGCGTCGCCGGCGGTCTCGCCGATCCCCTGGACGACGTTCAGCATGCCCGCCGGAACGCCGGCGGCATGGGCGATGTCGGCCATCAGCGAGCAGGTCAGCGGCGCCCATTCCGGCGGCTTGACCACCACCGTGTTCCCCGCCGCGAGCGCCGGCCCGACCTTCCACGTGGTCAGCATCAGCGGCGCATTCCATGGCGTGATCAGGGCCGCGACGCCGGCCGGATCGTAACGCACGTGGTTGGCGACCTCGGGACCCTCGATGACGTGGTCCTGCAAGGTCGTCGCCCAATCGGCGAAGAAGTCGATGTTCTGGGCCGCGCGGGGGACGACGCGGTGGACGTTACCGGCCAGCAGGGAGCCGTTGTCCATCGTCTCGACCGCGGCCAGCTCCTTGGCGCGGGCCCGGATCCCCTCGGCGAAGGCCTTGAGGATCGGCAGCCGGCCCTCGGGCCCCAGCGCCGCCCAGGCCGGGAAGGCGCGCCGCGCGGCGTCCACCGCCTGGTCCGCCTCGGCCTTGCCGCCGGCCGCGACGCTGGCGAGGTGCGAGCCGTCCACCGGCGAGAGGTCGTCGAAACGCTCGGCCGAGGCGACCCGCCGTCCGTCGATCCAGTGATCCGTCGAGACCTCGACGCCGGCCACGGTGGCCACGTTCTGCGCCATTTCCGGCGTCCTCCTCCGGCGGCTCCGGCGAGCCGCTTCGCCGTCCGGCGCCTGTTTGCGCTGACGGCCTTCATTTATGACTGTAGTCAGTTTATAAGAGTGCGGGTCCGCGTCAAGTCCGTTCCGGCGGCGGCGGGCGCATTGACAGACGCGGACTGCGTCCGAATGGGTGGCTCATGCCGAGACGAGTCGAGTCGGGGGGAGAACGGCGCGCGGGGGCCGCGACGGCGCAGCCCATCGGCCGGCGCGAGCGCAACAAGCAGGAGAAGCGCGCCCGGATCGTCGACGCGGCGCGGCGCCTGTTCCGCGAGAAGGGTTTCGCCGAGACCACCACCCTCGAGATCGCCGGCGCGGCCGACATCGGGACCGGCACCCTCTTCCTCTATGCGCGCTCCAAGGAAGATCTGCTGGTCATGGTCTTCCGGGACGAGATGATGGAGACCGCCATGGCGGCGTTCGCCGCCCTGCGCCCCGGCGAGCCCCTGCTGGACCAGCTGGTGCAGGTGTTCGCCGCGATGATGAGCCACCACGAACGCGACCCCGAGCTGGCGAAGATCCTGCTGAAGGAAATCATGTTCCCGTCGAACGGGGAGCGCGTGGCCGATATCTCCGAGCTGATGGACGCCATCTTCGCCGGCCTGGCCGACATGCTGGCGGCGGCGCGCGACGCCGGCGCCCTGCGGCCCGACTTCGACGCCCGCCTCGTCGCCGAGAGCCTGTTCTCCAGCTACTTCATGGACATGATGGAGTGGCTGCGGGGCAACTGGACGCGAGCCCGGTTCCTGGACCGGCTGCGCCAGCACCTGGCCATCACCATCGACGGGCTGGCGGCGGCGAGGGAATTACGGTGACAGTGTACTTAATTCCCACCTGGACACACTGGCCTTCGCCCAATGCCTTCAAGGGGAATTAAGTACACTGTCACCGTAATTCAGCCCTACGCCACCCCCGCCGCCGCGAGGGTCTCAGGCAGCTGCGTCCACGGGCGTTCGGCCTGGGCCAGCATGTGGTCGAGGGCCATGTTGCGGGGCGCGCTCGCCAGGTAGAAGCGCTCGTAGAGCTCCACCCGACCGCCCAGCGCCGAGCCGGCGAAGTCCCATGCGGTGCGGAAGAGCTTGGCCCGCTCGCGCGCGCTCATGCCGTTCGCGCCGGGCATGAACTCCTCGATCAGCGGACCGATCGCGGGATTGGCGATGGCGTCCAGCGACGGCGTCGCCAGCAGATTGTGCGACCCGACCGTCTTGATGATGTCGTTGGCTCGCACCATCCAGCCCGGCATCATCGAGCGCACGGCCCGCAGCGGCCGGTCGTCGGGGAAGAAAGCGCCGTTCCCCCAGTCGCGCGCGTCCATCTCGGCCGCCTTGACCGCCGAGCGCGTCAGGCAGGCGTAGTCCCAGAGCTCGCCCAGCATCGCCGCCGTGTCCGGGCGCTTGTCGGAGTTGGTCGCCTGGGCCATGCGCGCGGCCAGCTCGTAGGCGAACTCCAGCTTCACGGCCGCGCGGATGCAGGTCTGCTGCATGATGTTCGCGGCCCAGCCGTGCCGCATCAGGCCGTTGTAGACGTCCGGGTCGCCGTCGATGAACACGCGCTCGTTCGGAATCTCGACGTCGTCGAAGATCATGAAGGCGTCCTGTTCGTCGAACCGGGCCGAGAACGGCCGGTCGCCGACGCTGGCCGGCACGCCGTAGTGGTCGCGGCAGAGGGTGATCAGGCCCTTCGACGCCATCGGGATCGAGAACGACAGGAAGGTGCTGGTGTCGGCGCCCGGCGGCTGCGGCTGGCCCGGATAGACGAACAGCTCGTCGGCGAACGGGCCCAGCGTCGCCAGGATCTTGGCCCCGCGCACGACGATGCTGTCCTTGGTCCGGCGCACGACCCGAAGCGCAAGCTTGCCGTTGACGCCTTCGAGGTCGGGCAGCGACTTGTCGACCACCGGGTGGATGATCGTGTGCGTCAGCGACAGGTCCTTCTCGACCACCTCGCGGTGGAAGCGGCGCATGCGCTCGGCGTAGGTCGCATCGCCCTTGGCGGTCAGGACGTTGCTCTGGGCGACGAAGCCGGCCAGCGTCACGTTCACGTAGTCGGGGGTGCGCCCCAGCATGCCGCAGGAGTAGCGGGCGAAGGACTCGAACGCCCTGTGCCGGCGGCGGATGTCGTCGGCGGTCTTCGGCACGATCAGGCTGGCGCTCATCGGCTTGCCGGTCTCGGGATCCTCGACCAGGCACTCGTCGGCGTGCGCGTGCTGCCAGTCGAAGTAGCCAGCCATGCCGCTCAGCGACCCGGCGAACGCCGGGTGGGTGGCGACGTCGACCCGCTCATGGCCGAGCCACACCGTGCGGTCGTCCCGCAGTCCCGCAAGATATTCGGCGCCTGTCCGCGCGGTCATCGTGTCCTCCCGTCCGGACCTGGGGCCGGACCTGCCTCGTTGACGCCTCCCCGCCCGCCGGCGCACCAACGTGAGGGAGATCATTTCTGATCATAGTCAGTTTTATCGAGCTGACAAGCGAGGCCTTGCTCCTCTAGCGGCTAGAGGAACGATGCTGGCGCATCGACTCGACGACGACACGGAGCTGGGCTTGGCCGGCCATCACCACGACCATCATGACCACGACCATGACCACGGACATCACCATGGCCACAGCCATGGCCATTCACACGCGCCGGCCTCGTTCGGCCGGGCGTTCGGGGTCGGGATCGCGCTGAACACGGCCTATGTCGCCGCCGAGGCGGTCTACGGCGTCCTCTCCAACTCCCTGGCCCTGCTGGCCGACGCGGGGCACAACTTCGGCGACGTGCTGGGCCTGGCCGTCGCCTGGCTCGCCGCCTGGCTGAGCCGCCGCGCGCCCAGCGAACGCTTCACCTACGGCCTTCGCGGCTCGTCGATCCTGGCGGCGCTGACCAACGCGGTGGTGCTGCTGCTGGTGACGGGAGGCATCGCGTGGGAAGCCGTGCTTCGCCTGGCGCATCCGGAGCCGGCCGCCGGCGTGACGATCATGATCGTGGCCACGGTCGGGGTGGTCATCAACGGCGCCACCGCGATGATGTTCGCCTCCGGCCGCAAGGGCGACGTCAACATCCGCGGCGCCTTCCTGCACATGGCCTCGGACGCCCTGATCGCGCTGGGCGTGGTGATCACCGGCGGCCTGATCCTCATGACCCGCTGGCTGTGGCTCGACCCGGCGATCAGCCTCGTCATCAGCGCCGTCATCGTCTGGGGCACGTGGTCGCTGATGCGCGAGTCGCTGGGCCTAGCCCTGCAGGGCGTGCCGGCCGGCATCGACCAGAAGGCGGTGCAGGCGTTCCTGGGCGGGACACCCGGCGTCACCGAGGTGCACGACCTGCACATCTGGGGCATGAGCACCACCGAGACGGCCCTGACCGCGCACCTGGTGCGGCCCGAGGGCGCCGCCAGCGACGACCTGCTGCACGAACTGTGCGACACGCTGCGCCGGCGCTTCTCCATCGCGCACGCCACCCTGCAGTTCGAGACCGGCGCCGGCGCCCATCCCTGTTCGCTGGCGCCGCGCGACACGGTCTGACCCTTGAGCCGCCGCCCCGGGCGGCTACATCCTGGAGCGGACCCTACCGGAGACCGCCGCATGGCGCGTGACCTCAGCATCGGCGACCTGGCGCTGGAGACCGGCGTCAAGGCGCCCACCATCCGCTACTACGAGCAGATCGGCCTCCTGCCCGCCCCGCCGCGCAGCGAGGGCAACCGGCGGCTCTACGCGGCCTCGGACGTGCGGCGCCTGAAGTTCATCCGCCATGCCCGCGACCTGGGCTTCGAGATCGAGCCTATCCGCACCCTGCTGGCCTTGCAGGACCACCCCGACCAGTCCTGCGCCGAATGCGACGCGGTGGCCCGCGCGCGCCTGGCCGAGGTCGAAGCCCGCATCGCCCGCCTGCAGAGCCTGAAGGCCGAGCTGACGCGCATGATCGACAGCGGCTCGCACGGCCGCGTCGCCGACTGCCGGGTGATCGAGGTCCTGGCCGACCACGAGCTCTGCGCGCACGAGACGCACTAGGAAACGAGGCTAGGTTCTGTGGACACTAGCGCAGCCAAAGCACGATAGCCGCTACGGTGACGACCGCCAGGTAGTTCCTGGCGGTCTTCTCGTATCGGGTGGCGACGCGTCGGAACTGCTTGAGCTTGGAGAAGCAGCACTCGACGAG
>DASZQQ010000080.1:0-5385 GCA_035549595.1 Caulobacteraceae bacterium | reverse complement strand
GTCCCGATCATCAGGATCGAGCCATCGGGGCCAAGGACGCGCGCCTGGGCGTGCTCGAGCGGCGCGCCGATCAGCACTTCGGGCGGCGCCTGCGGCAGGCCGTCGGCTTCGGCCAGGGCGATGACGCGCTCCGGATCGGCTCCGGTCGCCAGGCAGTAGCGCTGCATCGCTTCGAAGACCCCGGGCTGGGCCTGTGGCGGCGCGGCCGGCGACATCGACGGCGCCGTCGCGGCGATCACCACGGCGACCGCGCCCCACGGCGGCAAGCTGCGCCACACCCTGCGCGTCAAGCGTGAACCCCCCTGCAGTTCGCCACCCCAGCTTAGCGCCGCCGTCGCGTTCGCCAAGCAGCCGATGGCCCGGCGTTTGCAGTCCGTTCAGCAGCGGCGGTGTAAGGCGCCGGCATGGAACGGAGCGAACCGATGCAGGACGGAGCCCATATCCGGCCGTTGACGTCGCTGCGCTTCTTCGCCGCCTTCTGGGTGGTGCTCTATCACTACTGGCCCAAGCTGGCCGTCGGCTTCACCCCGGCTTTCGTGCTCAAGGGCTACCTGGGCGTGGAGATGTTCTTCACCCTGTCGGGCTTCATCCTCAGCCACGTCTACCTGTCGAGCGTCGGCGACGGCCGCTTCAGGTACGGCTCGTTCCTGTGGGCCAGGCTCGCGCGGGTCTATCCGTTGCACCTGGCGATGCTGGTTCTCGTCGGCGCCCTGGCCATGGCCGCGCTCGCGGCCGGGATCGGCGTCGACCGCAACATCCTCAGCTGGCCCAGCCTGCCGGCCAACCTGCTCCTGCTGCATGCCTGGGGCCTCGCGCCCGACGCGGCCTGGAACCATCCGTCGTGGTCGATCTCGGCCGAGTGGTTCGCCTACCTGACCTTCCCGGTGTTCGCCTGGGGCGCGCTGAAGCTGAAGGACCGCCCCTACTTGGCGCTGGCGATGGCCGCCGGGGGACTGCTTATCCTCTACGCGGCGTTCGAGCGACTCGCCGGCTTCCCGCTGACCCGCGCCACCATCTTCTGGGGCGCCCTGCGCATCGTTCCGTGCTTCGCCCTCGGCTGCGCCTCCTACCTGGTGTTCCGGTCCGGCGCGGCGGATCGGCGCAGCCAGGCGGCCCTGGGCGCCGCTTTTTTCGGCGCCGGAATCGGTTTCGGGGCTGAGTTCGGGGCGCCGGACGGACTCCTCGTGCTGGGTTTCGCGGGCCTGATCCTGTCGCTCGCCAAGCTCGCCAGGGCCGGTTCTACTTTCGCCAGCCACCCTGCCTTCGTGTATCTCGGCGAGATCTCCTATTCCGTCTATATGATCTGCATTCCATGGCAGCTCGTTTTCGTGAATGCAGCGGCGCGGGTTCTGCACCTGCCCGAGAAGAAGCTGCCTCTTATGGTGTGGCTGTTCTTCACTGCGGCCGTCATTCCACTGTCCGCGGCATCCTACCACATGATCGAAAAGCCGGCCCGGGAGCGGATGAAACTCATCGCCGCGCGGCGCTCTGCTCACGCTTTTGCGACCGCCCCGGCGCGATAAACGGTCTTTTCATATTGTAACGGCAGGGTTATCCCAGGACCCAGTGGACCGGGGGAGTACCTCAGTAATGCGTCAACGGATGCGAGCCGTCGCAGGTTCCTTGGCCGTAGCCCTCGCCGTCGTCCTGGCTCCAGGCGGCGCTTTCGCCGACCCCTACTGGCAGTGCGTTCCCTTCGCCCGCCTGATTTCCGGCATCAATCTGTTCGGCGACGCCTACACCTGGTGGTCCCAGGCCGCCGGCAAGTACCAGACCGGCTTCACCCCGCGCACCGGCGCGGTGCTCTGCTTCAAGCCCAACGGCAAGATGCGCCTCGGCCACGTCGCCGTGGTCAGCCGCGTCATCACCGACCGCGTCATCCAGGTCACCCACGCCAACTGGTCCGTCATCGACGGCGAGCGCGGCCAGGTGGAGAAGAACGTCACCGTCGTCGACGTCTCGCCGCAAGGCGACTGGAGCCAGGTCAAGGTGTGGTTCGACCCGACCGGCAACCTCGGCTCGACGGTCTATCCGACCTACGGCTTCATCTACCAGGATCCGGCCACCGCCCATCCGACCAGCACCCTGGCCGCCGCCCAGTCGGCCGCCGTGACCATGGCCCAGAATGCGGCCAACCAGGTCGCCGCCGCCGTCCGTCCGGGCGCCTCGCCGCTCGGCATGCTCGGCCAGGCCGCCGACTCCACCGACCGCATCGCCGCCCTGCTGCAGGCCGCCACCGGCCAGGCCCCGGCCAAGGACGGCAAGTAGGCCGCAAGGTCCCATTCCCGACGCCATTCGCGGCCCGCGCCCCAACAAGGCGCGGGCCGTTTGCGATTGACCTGGCGCGACGGCTCTGGACCTATCGGGAGCATCGGAAAGGGGGCGCCGACATGCGGGACGGGACGTGCTGAGGCTTCTGCGCAGCAGCGTGGCGGGACTGCGCAAGGTCGAGGACGTGGCCGACTTCAGCCTCGCCGATGACGCCATCTGGATCGATCTGGCCCACCCGACCCGGGCCGAGGAGCTGGCGGTCGAGGCGGCTCTGGGCGTGGAGCTGCCGACTCGCGAGGAGATGGCCGAGATCGAACCGTCCAGCCGCCTCTACCAGGAGAACGGCGCCACCGTCCTGATCGCCAACCTGGTCACCAACGCCGACAGCGACCATCCCAAGAGCACGCCCGTCACCTTCGTGCTGACCGGGCCGCGCCTGGTCACCATCCGCTACGCCGAGCCCAAGGCCTTCTCGGTGTTCGCCTCCCAGCTCGAACGCCAGCCGGACCTCGGCGGCACCGGCGTGCACACCTTCATCGGCCTCCTGGACGCGGTGGTCGACCGCCTGGCCGACATCCTCGAGCGCACCTCGGCCGAGGTCGAGCGCACCTCGTTCGACGTCTTCGCCCGCCCGCGCGGGGCCTCGTTCGAGGACATCATCGACCGCCTGGGCCGGGCCCAGGTGGTCGATTCCAAGGTGCGCGACAGCCTGGTCTCCCTGGCGCGGATGATCAGCTTCGGCTCGCTGGCCGACCAGATCGAGCGCGACGCGGACTGCCGCGAGCACCTGAAGTCCCTGCACCGCGACATCCAGTCCCTGACAGACCACTGCAGCTTCCAGTCGGGCAACATCACCTTCCTGCTCGACGCGGCCATGGGCCTGATCAACATCGACCAGAACGCGATCCTGAAGCGGTTCACGATCTTCTCGATCATGTTCATCCCGCCGACGCTGATCGCGGGCGTCTACGGCATGAACTTCGAGCACATGCCCGAGCTGCACTGGCTGGCCGGCTACCCCTGGGCGCTGATCCTGATGGCGCTCGGCATGTTCGGCCCGCTGGTCTACTTCCGCGTCAAGAAGTGGCTGTGAACGCGGGGACTTTCCGGCCACGTGAGTCGGGCGCCGAGAGGCCGTCTTTCACCACGAAGGACACGAAGGACACGAAGGGGCCGAGGTCGCCGAGACCCGAACGGCCAGCGCACGGTCCACGCCTTCATGGCGCGCAAGGCGCGCCGAGCGTTGACCTGGGGCGCGCGCCGGTCGCCCGCTGGAAGCGCCGGCCTCTTCGTGACCTTCGCGTCCTTCGTGGTCCAATGCGGAGGTCGCCCTCGGCCCGAGCCTCAGCCGGATGACCCACCGCTCGGACATCAGGATCGCCCTGCTTCGGGCCGTGAACGTCGGCGGGACGGGGAAGCTGCCGATGGCCGGCCTGCGCGCCCTGGCTTCGGACCTTGGCTTCGGCGCGGCCAGGACCATGCTGCAGACGGGCAACCTGGTGTTCGAGAGCGACGCGGAGCCGCCGGCCCTGGAGGCGCGGCTGCAGGCGGCGCTGGCGGACCGGTTCCGGCTGCAGACGCGGGTGTTCGTGCGCGCCGCCGCCGACTGGAACGCGGCGATCGCCGCCAATCCGTTCGCCGACGCCGCGCGCGAGGACCCTTCGCACCTGCTGCTTCTGCCGCTGACCGCGCCGGTGTCCGGCGAGGCGCTGGAGGGTCTTGCCGCGGCGATCCGCGGGCGCGAGCGCGTAGCCGCCGAGGGGCTGCACGCCTACGCCGTCTACCCGGACGGCATCGGGACCTCGAAGCTGACCATGGCCATCCTCGAACGCTTCCTGGGGCCCACGACGGGGCGCAACTGGAACACGGCGCTGAAGATCGCGGCCGCGGCTGCGTCGCCCTGACGCGGCCGACCACGCCCCGGCGAACGGTTCCTTAAGCGCGATCAGGCAGGGTGAAAGCCTCCCCGACCGCCAGGCCGCCCCGTGTCCAGTTCCCCCGCCGCGCCCGCCGAAACGCCCGCCGCATCCCCCCAGGTCAGGAAGCTCGACCACGCGGTCCTGAAGGACGTGATCGCGGCGCACCAGAAGTTCCTGGCGCGCACGCCGGGCGGCCGGCGCGCGGTGCTCAACTACGTCGACCTCGCCTGCGCCGACCTAGAAAAGGCGGTCCTGGCCGAGGCCGAACTCACGGGCTGCGTGTTCGAGGGCGCCTCCCTCGCCGGGGCCAACCTCGAGAACGCCGTGCTCTACGGCTGCGACCTGCGCGACGCGGACCTGCGCGGGGCCAACCTCGCCCACGCCGACCTGCGCGGCGCCTGCCTGCGCGGGGCCAACATGGCCGGCGCCAACCTCGCGGGCTGCGACCTGCGCGAGGGGCGTGCGGCCATGCAGGAACGCAAGACCGGCTTCAAGATCCTCGGCCACGAGCCGCGCGCGGGCGAACTGACCTACGCCGTGCTCCAGGGCGCGGACCTCTCCGGCGCCCAGATGACCGGCGCCTGGGCGACCGCGGCCGACTTCTCGGACGCCAAGCTCGCCAGCGCGACCCTGGTCGGGGCCAAGCTCGCCCGCGCGGTGTTCGACGGGGCCGACCTGTCCGGCGCCGACGTCTTCCACGCCGACCTCTGCGGCGCCTCCCTGCGCGGGGCGGTGATCGCCGGCGTCAACGTCGACGACGCCAACTTCGACGACGCCGACATGACCGGCGTGCTGCGCTCGCCCAAGCCCCTGGTCTACCTCGACGACCGTTCGCTGCAGGACATCGTCGGCGACCACGAGCGCTACTGCACGGCCGGCGGCGCCGAGGGCCGTCCGGCGCGGCTCGAAGGGGTCGACCTGCGCAGCCTGCGCCAGCTGCGCCGCCGCCGGCTGACCGGCCTCGTCGCCCGCGGCTGCGTGCTCTACGGCATGGATCTGGAGGGGGCGCAGCTGCAAGGCGCGGACCTCTCCGGCTCCGACCTGCGCGGGGTCAAGCTGCGCGGGGCGGACCTGCGCGGCGTACGCCTGGCCGGCGCCCAGCTGAACCGCGCCGACCTGCGCGAGGCCCAGCTCGACCCGCTGCTGATCGGCGAGGGGCGGCTGATGCGGTCGGACCTGTCGCGGGCCTGCCTGC
>DASZQQ010000079.1:0-7343 GCA_035549595.1 Caulobacteraceae bacterium | reverse complement strand
TTGGGGTCGCGGAGCCTCAGACGGCCCTGGCCGACGCGGGTTCCCCTTCGTCGTGGGCCAGCACGGCCAGCACGCCCTCGACCAGGCTCTGCGGCGTCACCGGCTTGGCGATCAGGCCGTCGGCGCCGGCGTCCGCCGACTGCGCGCGGTGCTCGTCCATGGCGTTGGCGGTGAGCATGACGATCGGCATCCGGGGCGCGCCGGCCAGGCGCTCGCGCTCGCGGATCGCGCGGGTCGCGGCCAGGCCGTCGACGCGCGGCATCTGCATGTCCATCAGCACCAGGTCGAACGGCTGCTCGGCGGAGGCCTCGATCGCCTCGGCCCCGTCGCCGACGATCGTCAGGTCGACCCCCAGCGGCTCCAGGATCAGCTGCGCCACCCTCTGGTTGGTCGGGTGGTCCTCGGCGAGCAGGACGCGCAGGCCGGTGAGGTCGAGCGAGCCCGCTTCGGCCTCGGCGCGGCGGCTCTCGGCGTCGCGGCGCCAGTCCTCGAGCCGCACCAGCCGCCGCAGCGGCAGGCGCACGACGAAGGTCGCCCCCTGGCCCGGCGACGAGCGGGCGCTGATCTGGCCGCCCATGCGTTCGGCCAGGGCCTTGGAGATGGCGAGCCCCAGGCCCGTGCCCCCGAACCGCCGCGAGATCGAGCCGTCGGCCTGGACGAAGCGGCCGAAGAGTCGCCCGGCGGTCTCGGAATCGAAGCCGATGCCGGTGTCGTTGACCAGGAGGACGACCTCGGCCGTGCCGTCGGCGCGGTCCTCGCCGGCGTCGACGGCGATGCTCACCTCGCCGGACTCGGTGAACTTGATCGCGTTGGCGGCGAGGTTGGTGATGATCTGGCGCAGGCGCACCGCGTCGCCCTCGAACAGGCCGTCGGCGGCCTCGCCGTATTCGACGTGGAAGGCCAGGCCCTTGTCCTCGGCCCTGGGCCGCATCAGCTCGGCGGCCGCCTCCACCGCCGCGCGCAGGTCGAACGGCGCGGTCTGCAGCTCGAACTCGCCGGCTTCGAGCTTCGACTGGTCGAGGATGTCGGAGAGCAGGCGCTCCAGGATCTGGGCCGACGACTGCACCAGGTCGACCATCTCGCGCTGGTCGACCGAGAGCGGCGTGCGCGCCAGGGCGCCGGCGACGCCGATGACGCCGTTCAGGGGCGTGCGGATCTCGTGGCTCATGTTGGCCACGAACGTCGACTTGGCCGCGTTGGCCGCCTCGGCCGCGTCGCGCGCGGCCTCCAGCTGGTGCTCCAGCGCCTTGCGCGCCGAGATGTCGATGGTGGTGCCGATCAGCTTCCAGGGCCGTCCGTCCTCGGTGCGGGAGACGACGCGGGAGCGGCTCAGCACCCACTTGTACGAGCCGTCCTTGCACAAGAGGCGCTGTTCGGAGGTGGTGTGCGGCGTGCGGCCCTCGAAATGCGCCGCGTGCTCGGCCGACAGCATCGGGCGGTCGTCCGGATGCACATAGTCCATCAGCCGGTCGTCGATGCGGTCGGCCGGGCCGTAGCCGAGCATCGCCTTCCATCCTTCGCTCACCACCGATTCCCCGGTGACGAGGTCGACCTCGAACAGGCCGTCGCCGGAAGCCTCCACGGCCACGGCCAGCTTGCGCTCCAGGTCGGCCACGGCGAACTGGTGCTCGGCCAGGTGGCGGTGCAGGCGGCGCTGGTCGCCGGCGTACTGGCGCACCGCCACCAGCAGGGTCAGGGCCATCAGCACCATCGCGGCCGACTCCGGGCCGGGGCCGAAGGCCAGCACGGGGCCGGCGATCGCCGCGGCCATCGCCGGGGCGACGCACGACCAGAGCAGCCGCGGATAGGCGCCGTAGTAGACGAAGTTGTTCATCAGCGCGCCGGCGGTCCAGGTGACCCCGAGGGCCACGCCGATCGGACGGCCGGTCGCCAGCGCCGCCAGCGCCACGGCGTGGAAGAGGCAGGCCCCGACCACGTTGACAGCGGCGAAGACGTTGGTCGCGACGACATTGGACCGGGTGCGCGTCACCCAGTCCAGGAACGGGCTGATCGACAGCTCCCAGGCGACGATCGCGGCCAGCCAGCCGACGGTCGCCTGCCAGGGCAGCACCAGGGCGCCGAACAGGGCGAACAGCCCGGCCGAGAAGATCCGGCCCATCTGGCTGCCTTCGCCGTTGCGCAGAGCCGCGCGGACGTCGAACGGGCCCGGCGGCGCTGTCGTTTCGTAGGCGGTGTCGGCCATGGGCGAGGGCCCCTCCTCCCGCGCGAAGGAGGATCGTGCGCCCGCGCACGTTTCAGCCGCGTAAAGTTCCGCGCGCCAAGTTGTCGCATCCCTCCCCTTTTATGAGGAGGGACAGCTCGCGCAGCGAGCAGGGTGGGGAAGTGCGCCGCTTCCCTGCCGCTAGACGGTTGGCGTCTCGTCCTTCACAGGACTGCCCCACCCTGGCCGCTTCGCGGCCTGTCCCTCCCCACGGAGGGGGAGGGAGAGGATCGCCCGAACGCCGTCGTGGGCGTTGATGCGGCCGGCGATCAGGGTTCCGGGCGCGGCCTCGCCGTCGAACGCGACCTCCGTGAAGTCCTCGGCGCGGGCGATACCCGGCTTCTCCGCGAGGGCGACGATGCGGCGGCCGACCTGGCGGTCGAGGTGGCGTACGAGGGCGGCCTCGCCGGCGGCGCGCAGCCGGGCCGCCCGCTCCTTGACCACCGCCCGCGGAACCTGGGGCATGCGCGCGGCCGGCGTCCCCGGCCGGGGGCTGAACGGGAACACATGCAGGAACGACAGCCCCGCCTCTTCGACGAGGGCGAGGGTGTTCTCGAAAGCCGCGTCGGTCTCGGTGGGAAAGCCGGCGATGAGGTCGGCGCCGAAGGCGACGTCCGGGCGCGCCGCGCGGACGTCGGCGACCAGCCTCAGGGCGTCGGCGCGCAGGTGGCGGCGCTTCATCCGCTTCAGCACCAGGTCGTCGCCGGCCTGCAGCGACAGGTGCAGGTAGGGCATCAGCCGCGGCTCTTCGGCCAGGCAGCGCATCAGGTCGGGATCGATCTCGGCCGCGTCGATCGACGAGAGGCGAAGGCGCGGCAGGTCGGGGACCAGCTTCAGAATCCGCGCGACCAGCTGGCCCAGGGTCGGGCCGCCGGGCAGGTCGGCGCCCCAGCTGGTCAGGTCGACCCCGGTCAGCACCACCTCGGCGTAGCCGGCGGCGGCGAGCCTTCTCACCTGCTCGACCACCGTTCCGGCCGGGACCGAGCGGGAATTGCCGCGGCCGTAGGGGATGACGCAGAAGGTGCAGCGGTGGTCACAGCCGTTCTGCACCTCGACATAGGCCCTGGCGCGCTCCTGCAGGCCCCCGATCAGGTGGCCGGCGGTCTCGCGCACGCTCATGATGTCGTTGACCCGCACGCGGGTCGCCGTCTCCAGCAGGGCGCCCGGCGCGGCCTTCTCGGCGTTGCCGAGCACGAGGTCGACCTCGGGCATGGCGGAGAAGGCGGCCGGGTCGATCTGGGCGGCGCAGCCGGTGACGATCAGGCGCGCGCCCGGCCGCTCGCGCCGCGCCTTGCGGATCGCCTGGCGCGCCTGGCGCACAGCCTCGCCCGTCACCGCGCAGGTGTTGAACACCACCGCGTCGGTCACCCCGTCCGCCGCGGCCCGGGCGCGGATGGCCTCGGACTCGTAGGCGTTCAGCCGGCAGCCGAAGGTGACCACGCGAACGTCGTTCGCATGGTCATCCCGGACGGCCGCCAAGGCCGATCCGGGATCCAGCAGCGGGTCCTGACCGTCAGCCACCGCCGAGCGCCTCCTTCAGGTAGGCCTCGAAGCGGTCCTTCCAGTCCGGATGCCAGCGGCTGAGCGGCGGACGGTTCTCAGTCAGGTCCTGCATCGCCCAGGTCATGCGGGCGTTGTCCATCGCCCGGCTGACGTCGTTGTCGGGGCAAAGGATGTAGAAGTCGCCGGCGGCCAGGCGCTCCAGCATGAAGTCGACCACCTGCTGCGCGGTCCAGGCTCCCGGCGGCTTCTCCGAGCGGCCGGTCATGCCGGTGAAGGTGAAGCCGGGCACCAGCAGGTGCGCCGAGACCCGGCAGCCGGGCGTGTTGCGCAGCGTGTGCTGCAGCCCCTCGGTCAGAGCCTTCACCCCGGCCTTGGAGACGTTGTAGGCGGTGTCGCCGGGCGGGGTGGTGATGCCCTGCTTGGAGCCGGTGTTGACGATCACGGCCGGCCTGCCGTGGTCGATCATGGCCTGCGTGAACGCCTGCACGCCGTTCAGCACGCCGAACAGGTTGGTCTCCAGCACCCGGCGCCAGGCGTCGGGCCGCTCGAACGGATGCCCGCCCCCGCCGACGCCGGCGTTGTTCATCAGCACCGTGACGGGACCCATCGCCTGGGCGACGTGGGCCAGGCGGGCCACGGAGGCCGGGTCCGAAACGTCGGTCTCGACCGCCTCGACCTGGACCGACGGCGAGGCGGCCCGGATCTCCGCGGCCGCGTCCTTCAGGCGGTCCGAGCGGTCGGCGATCACCACGTTCATGCCCGCGGCGGCGAAGGTCTTGGCGGCGGAAAGGCCGATGCCGCTGGCGCCGCCGGTGACGACGGCCACGTTCCCGGGCGCGATGGCGGGGTGCTGGCTCATGCGGCGAGGGCTCCGGGCAGGGTCCCGGTGAAGTCGACCGCCGCCGGGCCGGTCATCAGCACGTGGCCGTCGCTCTCGCGCCACTCGATGACCAGCTCGCCGCCGTCGAGCTCGACCGTGGCCTTGCGGTCGGTCAGCCCGCGCCGGGCCGCCGCCACCAGAGCCGCGCAGGCGCCGGTGCCGCAGGCCTTGGTCAGGCCCGCGCCGCGCTCCCAGACGCGCAGGCGGATGCGGTCGCGCGCCTTGATCTGGGCGAAGCCGACGTTGGCGCGCTCGGGGAACAGGTGGTGGTGCTCGATCATCGGCCCCACCTGGGTCACCGGCGCGGTTTCGGCGTCGGGGACGAAGAACACCACGTGCGGATTGCCCATGGAGACGCAGCCGGGCGTGTGCAGCACCGGGTCGTCGATCGGCCCGACCTGCAGCTCGACGCCGCGCGTGTCCATCTCCTCGGCGAGGGGGATCTGGGTCCAGTCTAGGCCGGGCTCGCCCATGTCGACGGTCACCGCCTTGTCGTCGGCGCGGCTCACCTGCAGCACGCCCGAGACGGTCTCGATGCTCGCCGCGTCGCGGCCCGAGGCCTCGAGCAGCAGCCAGCCGACGCAGCGCGCGGCGTTGCCGCAGGCGCCGACCTCGCCGCCGTCGGCGTTCCAGATGCGCATGAAGGCGTCGGCGCCCCTGGCCGGCTCGATCGCGATCAACTGGTCGCAGCCGATCCCCCGCCCCCGGTCGGCGATCGCCCGCACCTGTTCGGCGCTCGGCGCGAACGGCGCGCTTCGGGCCTCGACGACGACGAAGTCGTTGCCGAGCCCGTTCATCTTCAGGAACGGACGGCTCATGGCCCCGCCATATAGGGCAACTGGGCCCGTTGCGCACGCGGGCGGGGCGGCGCACCCCCGTTCAAGCCCGGCGAAGCCGGAGCCCAATCCAGAGGCCGGATTTCACCACAGAGGACACAGAGGTTCACAGAGGTGCACGGAGGGGGATCGTTCCGGGGGCGCAGAGCGGGTTGGTTCCAACGCCTCTGTGTCCTCTGTGAACCTCTGTGTCCTCTGTGGTGAAAGCAGAGTCTGGGACGGTCCCGGCTTCGCCGGATGAGCGGAACCTTGGAGGCAGGAGGCGCCGCGCTTCGCGCATGACGCGGGTTTAACTTGCCGCCGGGGGGCTCGCCCGTAAGGTTACGGTTTCGTCATCCCGCAACCTCGAAGTTTCATGCGCCCCATGGTCCTGCGCCCCGTCGCCGCCGCCGCGACCTTCGCCGCCCTCGCCTTTTCCGCTATCGCCCTCGCCCAGACACCGGAGACCCAGCCGCCCGTGACCAAGCCCGCGACCGCCGCCGACCCGTACATCTGGCTGGAGGACATGCGCGGGCCCAAGGCCATGGCCTGGGTGGAGAAGCAGAACGCCCGCTCGCTGGCGCTGCTGAAGGGCGACGCGCGCTACGCCCGCTACCACCAGGACGCCCTGACCATCGTCAACGCCACCGACCGCATCCCGTACCCGGGCCTGATCGGCAAGGACGTCTACAACTTCTGGCAGGACCCGACGAACGTCCGCGGCCTGTGGCGGCGGACGACCCAGGCCAGCTACGCCACGCCGAACCCGCAATGGGAGACGGTGCTCGACCTCGACGCCCTCTCCAAGGCCGAGAACGCCAACTGGATCTGGAAGGGCGCCAACTGCCCGCCGCCGAAGTACACGCGCTGCATGGTCGCCCTCAGCAACGGCGGCGAGGACGCCACCGAAGAGCGCGAGTTCGACCTGACGACCAAGAGCTTCGTGCCCGGCGGCTTCCGCCTGCCGCACTCCAAGCAGGGGGTCGACTGGCTGGACGACGACACCCTGATCCTGAACCGCGACTGGGGGCCGGGCACCCTGACCGAGTCCGGCTACGGCTTCATCGTCAAGACGCTCAAGCGCGGCCAGCCGCTGGACGCCGCCCAGGAGGTGTTCCGCGGCAAGGTCACCGACGTCTCGGTCGGCGCCAGCGTCCTGCACGACGCGGCGGGCCACAAGGTCGCCCTGATCCAGCGCGCTACGGACTTCTTCCACACCGAGACCTATCTCTTGGGCGCGCACGGCGTCGTGCGCCTGGCCCTGCCCGAGAAGGTCACCGTCCAGGGCCTGATCGACGGGCGCCTGGTGTTCTCCATCGAGCAGGACTGGAGCTTCGGCGGCCAGGCGTACAAGGCCGGGACGCTGCTGGCGGCCACGCCCGAGGCCCTGTCGCCGGGCGGGACCGGCGGCGCCGAGCTGCTGTTCGAGCCGGGCCCGCGCCAGTCGGTCGAGCAGGTGGCGATCACCGCGGGCCGCGTCGTCGCGGCGGTCTACGACAACGTGCGTGGTGGGCTGATGGTGTTCCAGCCGACGGCCCAGGGCTGGAAGCGCACCAGCCTGCCGGTCGCGGCCAACTCCTCGGTCGGCGTCGTCGCCGCCTCCGACCTCGACGACACCATCTACTACAACGTCGAGGGCTTCCTCGATCCGGCCCGGCTCTGGCAGGCCAACGCCGCCACCGGCGCGCACCGCGACATCAAGGCCCTGCCGGCGCGGTTCGACGCCTCGAAGGACGCCGTCGACCAGTACGAGGCGACCTCCAGCGACGGGACCAAGGTGCCGTACTTCGTCGTCCACCCGAAGACCATGAAGCTCGACGGCTCGAACCCGACGCTGCTCTACGCCTACGGCGGCTTCCAGGTCTCCGAACTGCCCAGCTATTCGCCGATGGTCGGCAAGCTGTGGCTCGAGCAGGGCGGGGTC
>DASZQQ010000078.1:0-1985 GCA_035549595.1 Caulobacteraceae bacterium | reverse complement strand
GATGTCGCCGGAACCGGTGTGGGCGCTGACCTCGCCGCCGTCGGCGATGCGGATGGCGCCGGAGCCGCTGGTGGCCTTCAGGTCGCCGAGCCGGCCGTCGGTCTCGATGGCGCCCGAACCGGTGGCGAGGATCGCCGCCGTGCCGACCGGCGCGCGCACCGTGGCCTCGACGCCCGGCCCCCAGCCGAAGAGGCCCAGACGCTTCTTCACGATGACGACGATCTCGTCGCCGTGCTGGGCGATCTCGGCCTCGTCGACCATGGCCTGGCCGGCGGCGTCGCCGGGCCTCGCCTTCAGCTCGATCGTGGTCTCGGCGATGTCGGCGGCGGTGACGTGGACGCGGCCCTTGGGGATCTCGACGCGCAGGCGCGCCGGGCCGGGGGTCTGGAAGGTGTGCATGGTCGGCTCCTTGGATCGGTCGGTCATCGGGCCCAGCCCTGGATGCGGCGCCCGGCGCCGTGGCGGGTGGACGTGCTGGCGGTCGCCGCGGCGGCCGCGCGGGCGGCGCCGACCAGCCAGGTGTTCAGCGACTGTCCTTTGCGCGCGGCCAGCGCCTCGGCCCTCGCCTTCAGGGCCTGCGGCAGGCGCAGGGTGATGCGGATGACGTCGTCCTCGTCCGAGGCGTCGAAGGCGTCGGCCATCGCCGACGGCTCTTCGGACGCCGCCGCCCCCTCGACCAGGAACACGGGCTGGCGGTCGTCGAGCCGAACCTGGATGGAGACGCCGGGCAGCTGGGCGGCAATCTCCGCCGCGCCCTGGGACAGGCCCTCGATCAGGGCCAGGCGCAGCGCCGGGTCCAGCGCGCCGGCCAGGCGCCGGGCGAGGTCCCTCGCCTCCTCGCCGCCGAGATCGGCGGCCCTTTCCAGGTCGTCACGCAGGCGGTCGATGAGCGGTGTGATGTCCATGGACATCTATATGACACCATCATGGTGTCACCGCAAGACATCATGACACCATGCCGGCGCCGGTCAGGCGCGCCCGATCACCGCGCTCATCGGATCGCTGTCCCAGCCATCCTTCAGCCGCTCGACCTCGACGTCCGAAAAGCCCGTCCGCTCCAGGTAGAGGCTGACGAGCCGCTCGTGACCGGCGCGGCCAGAACCCAGCCAGACGGCTACGGCCTTGGTGGGAAAGCAGCGGTTGGAGAAGGACACGATCACCGGCGCGCCGGGACGCAGGGCCCGCCGCAGCTCGGCGAACACCTCCAGCGGGCGCTGCAGGTACTGCACCCCGACGCAGATCATGGCCGCGTCGAGGCTGGCGTCGGCCAGCGGCAAGCGCGGCTCGCGGTTCAGATCCTGTACGAAGGCGCGGGTCAGGCGCGGGTTGGCGGCCAGTTCCTCGGCGTTCATGCCGTGGCCGATGACTTCGGCGAAGGCCATCTCCGGCGGCATGTGGCTGATCCAGCTCGACATCAGGTCGAGGATCACGCCGCCCGCCGGCAGGCGGCGGCGGTAGAGATCGGTCAGGGCGGCGATGGCCGCGTCGTCGATGTGGGTCTCGAGCCGCGCGTCGGCGTAGAACGCCGCGTCGTCGTCGGGGTCCTCCTTGGCGAAGGCGGCGTCGGGCAGGAAGGGCGCGTCGGTCATACGCCCCTTCTAGCAGGGATCGCGCCGCGCCGGATCAGCCGCTCCGGATCAGCCGCCCTGGGCGGTCCGCCGGGCCTTCAGCGCCGCATCGAACTGCTCGATGAAGGCCTGGATGTTGGCCTGGATCGCCAGTTCGTTGGCCTTCTTCAGCCGCTCGATCGCGATCAGCGAGGAGGCGAGCTTGGCGTCGCCCGACGCGGCGATGGTCTGGTCGAAGACCACCTGCCCGGTCGTGCGGTCCTTGACCGTATAGCGGGTGCGCGAGGTGACGGTGATGTCCAGGCCCACCAGCGGCTGCTCGAGATCGATCAGCGAGGCGGTCACGTCCAGCTTCGCCCCGTCGGCGTCCGTGGCCAGGTAGTCGGCAGCGGCAAGGGACGCCTCCAGAGCGGATCG
>DASZQQ010000077.1:0-8286 GCA_035549595.1 Caulobacteraceae bacterium | reverse complement strand
GCCGGCCAGGGAAGCCCAGGCCGGCCAGCCCCGGCGCATAGAGGTCGTCGCGCCGCATCACCCACACCACCGCCCCGCGCGCGGCCAGCGGCGAGGCGAGCGCGGCGACGAAGCCGGCGGCGGCCGCGGCGGTCTCGGCCTCCAGCCCCTCCCCGCCCGCCTCGTGCCAGCGGCCGAGCGGCAGGCCCCCGCCGGGCAGGCGCTCGTCGATCCGCGGATCGCCGAACGGCAGCACCGGCCCCGGCCCCGACCGCCCCGCCTCGATGGCGGCGATCCTGGCCCTGACGGCCTTCAGCTTCGCGCTCTGGGACATTCCCTGAATAACCTGCTTGTTCCACTTTTGTTCTATTCCTGGAACGAAAAGAGTCAAGGCAGGCCCCCCTGCGACAGAGTCTGCGCCTCTTGCCGGCCAAGCCGGCTCCAAGTCTCACCGCCGCCTTCACCACAGAGGGGCACAGAGGACACAGAGGTTCACAGAGGAGGGGGGACTGGCCCCCTCTGTCTTCCTCTGTGCCCCTCTGTGTCCTCTGTGGTCGAATTGGGCCTTCGGACCGGCCTCACGTCAGCCGGAAAGGTCGGAACGCACTTGGCTCAAACAGGTGTTTGGGCCAAGGAAACGGGCATGAGCTTCAAGAGCCTGTTGATCGCCAACCGCGGCGAGATCGCCATCCGCATCGCCCGCGCCGCCCAGGAGATGGGCCTTGGGGCCGTCACCGTGTTCGCCGCCGACGACGCGCGCGCCCTGCACGTCAAGGCCGGCGACCGCGCCATCGCCCTGCCGGGATCGGGGGCCAGGGCCTATCTCGACATCGCCGCCCTGATCGCCGCCGCACGCGAGGCCGGCGCCGAGGCGATCCATCCGGGCTACGGCTTCCTGTCCGAAAGCGCCGTCTTCGCCCAGACCTGCCAGGCGGCCGGGATCACCTTCATCGGCCCCTCGGTCGAGGCGCTGGACGCGTTCGGCGACAAGGCCAAGGCCCGCGCCCTGGCGGCCAAGAAGGGCGTGCCGGTGATCGAGGGCACGGCCGGCGGGGTCTCGCCTCAGGACGTCGCCGCCTTCATGGCCGGCCTGCCCCGCGGCTCGGCGGTGGTGATCAAGGCCGTCGCCGGCGGCGGCGGGCGCGGCATGCGCATCGTGCGCCATCCCGCCGAGATCGAGGCGGCCCACGCGGCGGCCTCGCGCGAGGCCGAGGCCGCGTTCGGCGACGGCTCGCTCTACGCCGAGCGCATGATCGAGCGGGCGCGGCACATCGAGGTGCAGATCGCCGGCGACCGCACCGGCGTGCTGGCGCTGGGCGAGCGCGACTGCAGCCTGCAGCGGCGCCACCAGAAGATCGTCGAGATCGCCCCGGCGCCGAACCTGACCGAGGCCTTCCGCGCGCGCCTGCACGACGCGGCCGCGACGCTCGCCGCCGCCGTGCGCTACCGCACCGTCGGCACGGTGGAGTTCCTGGCCGCGCCGGAGGCCGGGGAGTTCGCCTTCATCGAGGCCAATGCGCGCCTGCAGGTCGAGCACACCATCACCGAGGAGGTCACCGGCGTCGACCTGGTGAAGACCCAGATCCGCCTGGCCGCCGGCGCCAGCCTCGCAGGCCTCGGCCTTTCCGACACGCCGCGGCCGCACGGCTATGCGATCCAGGCGCGGGTGAACCTCGAGACCCTGACCGCCGACGGCGAGGCGCGGCCCTCGGGCGGGACCCTGACCGCCTACGAGCCGCCGTCCGGCCCCGGCGTGCGCGTCGACGGCTACGGCTACGCCGGCTACGTGACGAGCCCCAACTACGACTCCCTGCTGGCCAAGGTGATCGCCCGCGCGGCGACGATGGAGGACGCGGCGGCGCGCACCGCGCGGGCGCTGTCGGAATTCCGCATCGACGGGGTCGACACCAACATCGGCCTCCTGCGCGCGGTCCTGGCCGAGCCCGACGTCCTGGCCGGCAAGGCGACCACGCGCTTCATCGAGACCCATGCGGCGGAGCTGCTCGCCAAGGCCGGGACCCTGACGTCCCGCGCCTTCGAGCCGGCCGAGGCGCCGGCCACCGCGCCGGCGGCCCGGGCGATGGAGACCGTCGAGGGCGCGGTCGCGGTGGCGGCCTCGCTGCAGGCCACCGTCGGCGCCCTGGAGGTGGCCGAGGGCGACCTCGTGCGGCCCGGCCAGCCGGTAGCCATCCTCGAGGCGATGAAGATGGAGCACGTGGTGGCCGCCGAGGTCGGCGGCCGCGTGGTGAAGGTCGCCGCCGCCAGGGGCGAGATCGTGCAGAAGGGCCAGCCGCTGGTCTTCCTGGCGCCCGAGGACGTGGCCCACGAGGCGGAAGCCGACGAGGCCGAAGTCGACCTCGACTTCATCCGCCCCGACCTCGCCGAGGTCATGGAGCGCTGGCGCATCACCCAGGACGAGGCCCGTCCCGACGCCGTCGCCCGCCGGCGCGCCAGGAACCAGCGCACCGCGCGCGAGAACATCGACGACCTGATCGATCCGGGCACGTTCCTGGAGTACGGCGCCTTCGCGCTCGCCGCCCAGCGCCGCCGGCGCAGCGTCGAGGAGCTGCTGAAGATGAGCCCGGCCGACGGCCTCATCTGCGGCGTCGGTTCGATCAACAGCGACCTCTTCGGCCCGGAGAAGGCGCGCGCGGCCGCCCTCGCCTACGACTTCACCGTGCTGGCCGGCACGCAAGGCCACAACAACCACCGCAAGACCGACCGCCTGCTGGAGGTCGTCGAGCAGGAGGAGCTGCCGGTGGTGTGGTTCGCCGAGGGCGGCGGCGGGCGGCCCGGCGACACCGACGGGACCGGCGCCTCGGGCCTGGCCACGCCCAGCTTCAAGGCCTTCGCGCGCCTGGCCGGCATCGTGCCGAAGATCGCCGTGGTCTCGGGCCGCTGCTTCGCCGGCAACGCCTCGTTCGCCGGCATGTGCGAGATCCTGATCTGCACCGAGGGGACCAACCTCGGCATGGGCGGCCCGGCGATGATCAAGGGCGGGGGCCTGGGCGACTTCACCCCCGAGCAGATCGGCCCGATGTCGATCCAGACCGCCAACGGCGTCGTCGACCTCTTGGTGAAGGACGAGCAGGAGGGCGCGCGGATGGCGCGCAAGATCCTGTCCTACTTCCAGGGCCCGCTGGCGACGTGGACCGCGGCCGACCAGCGGCTGCTGCGCCGGGCGATCCCGGAGAACCGCCTGCGCGTCTACGATGTGCGCAGGGTGATCGAGACCCTGGTCGACGAGGGCTCGTTCGTCGAGCTGCGCCGCGACTTCGCGCCGGGCCTGATCACCGGCCTGATCCGCATCGAGGGGCGGCCGATGATGCTGATCGCCAACGACCCGATGCACCTGGGCGGCGCGGTCGACTGCGACGGCTCGGACAAGGGCGCGCGGGCCATGCAGCTCGCCGACGCCTTCGACCTGCCGGTGCTCAGCCTCGTCGACACGCCCGGCTTCATGGTCGGGCCCGACAGCGAGGCCCAGGCCGCGGTGCGCAAGACCAGCCGCTTCTTCGTCAATGGCGCGCGGCTCGGCTCGCCGATGTTCGCGGTGGTGCTGCGCAAGGCCTATGGCCTCGGGGCCCAGGCCATGGCCGGCGGCTCGACCCAGGCGCCGACCTTCTGCGCGGCCTGGCCGACCGGCGAGTTCGGCGGCATGGGCCTGGAGGGCGCGGTGGAGCTGGGCTACGCCAAGGAACTGGCGGCCCAGACCGACCCGGCGGAGCGCAAGGCGCTCTACGACAAGCTGGTCGGCAATCTCTACGCGGCCGGCAAGGCGATCAACGTCGCCGCCTCCCTGGAGATCGACGCGGTGATCGACCCCTCCGACACCCGCCGCTGGATCGTCCAGGGCCTGAAGTCCTGCCGCCCCCGCCACGCCCCCCGCCGCCGCTTCGTCGACGCCTGGTAGGCGAGGCTCCATCCGGCGGAGCCGGCGTGTCAGGCAGCGCAGCTGGTCGACCACAGAGGTCACAGAGGTACACAGAGGGGCACGGAGGTTCAGGGCGGTCCTTCCTCTGTGTTCCTCTGTGCCCCTCTGTGTCCTCTGTGGTGAAATGCGGCAGGAGGATCGATACCGGCTTCGCCGGAATCACTCAGCGCGCGCCGAAGCGCCTGACAAGGCGCAGGCCGAGCTTGTCCTGGCCGGGGTTCACGTCGGTCCAGATGTGGGCGTTGGAGATGTGGGCGTAGGTGAGTTCGGTGGACCAGCCGCGACCGAGGCGCAGGCCCAGGCCCGCCTCGGACTCGAACAGCACGCGCGAGCCGTAGGCGGTCCGGTCGGGATCGCCGTGGGTGTCGGACGCCCACACCGCGCCGTCGTGGATCGCCAGCCCCCAGCCGATCTGGCCGTAGAGGCGATGGCTGAAGTCGTGCCGCCAGAGCATGCCGCCGGCGACGAAGTTGGTGCGCGCGTTCAGGCTCTTGGACACATAGAGATAGAGTCGCGGGCGTCCGATCGCCTTCCAGCGCCGCATCGGCGCGGACCGGACGCCGACCTGCACGTCGGTGCCGTGCTCCTCCTTGCCCGCGCCGAGCTTGATGTCGAGCGCGTGGGCGAAGCCGCCGGCGAACACCTCCTGGGCCGACGCGGAGGCGGCGGGCAGCACGAGAACGGCCGTCACCGCGGCCACCGTCGCCGGCTTCATCGTCGCCCTCGTGTCTCTGAGCTCAGCGCACCGGAAACGCCAAACAGACTGCGCCCGTTCCGGCGCCGTCCGTGCTCAGACCGAGGGGGCCGCTTGATCGGCGTCGGGGCCGCGGCCCATACTGACGGCCATGATCACCCGGCGCGGCGGAAACCTCACCTTGCGCAAGGCGCCGGCCCCCGACGCCTCGGCCCAGCTCGAGCGCGACGGCTACGCCCACCTGCCGGAGGTGCTCGCCCCGGAGGCGGTGGCGGCGCTGGCGGCCGAGATCACCGAAGTGTTCGAGACTTCCGGCCCCGACCGCGTGCACGACGAGCGCGACGAGTTCCGGCACGGCATGCTGAACCGCTCGCCGCTGTCGCAAGCGGCGATCGCCAGCCGCGCCATCCTCGACGTGATCGAGCCGCTGCTGGGCGAGGACTGCCACGTGATCGCCAACACCGCCTGGCGCAACGTCGCCGGCCACCAGGGCGGGACCTGGCACACCGACGCCGGCCCCCACGTGCCGCGCGGCGAGGACGTCCCCTGGCCCGAGGCGATCCCCTATCCGGTGTTCGCCATCGGGGCGCACATCTTCCTGAAGGACTGCCCGCTGGAAGCCGGCCCGACGGCCGTGGTCCCGGGCTCGCACCGCTCGGGCCGCCTGCCGCCGGGCGGCCGCTCGACCGACATGGACCTGAGCTACCAGGGCCGCGGCCCGGTGCTGCTGCCGGCCAGGGCGGGCGATGCGATCCTGTTCGTCTCCGACGCCTGGCACCGCGGCACGCCGGCGGAGACCGGCTACGACCGCTTCTTCCTGCAGTGCCACTACGCCCGGCGCGACATCGCCCAGCGCCTGTTCATGACCTCAGAGGTCAGCCACGTGACGCCCGAGGCGGCGGCGCGGGCGCAGAGCCCTCGCGACCGCACCCTGATCGGCCTGCACGGCCCGTTCTTCTACGACGCCTGACGCCGCCCCGATGAAGATCGCAGTCTACGGCATCTGCCTGAACGAGGCGGCCAACGTCGAACGCTTCGTCGCCTCGGCGCGCGAGGCCGACCTGATCCAGATCGCCGACACCGGCTCGACCGACGACACCGTGGCGCGCCTGCAGGCCCTGGGGGTCAGCGTCCGGCCGATCCGGATCAGCCCGTGGCGGTTCGACGTCGCCCGCAACGCCGCCCTGGTCCTGCTGCCGCGAGACATCGACGTCTGCGTCTCGCTCGACCTCGACCAGACCCTGCAGCCGGGCTGGCGCCAGGCGCTGGAGCGTGGCTGGACCGACGGCGCCAACATCGGCGTCTATACCGAGATCTGGGACCGCACCGAGGACGGCGCGCCGCGCCGGATCCTGAACAACCGCGTCCACGCCCGGCGCGGCTTCCGCTGGACGGCGCCCTGCCACGAGTACCTGGTCGCCGACGGCGTTCCCATGCGGCCGGTCCACCTGCCGGGGTTCGTCGTCGAGCAGGCGCAGGATGCCGCCAAGGACCGCTCCGACTACATGCCGCTGCTGGAACTGGCGATCGCCGAGCAGCCGGACGAGCCGCGCCACCTGCACTACCTCGGCCGTGAATATGTGCAGCAGAAGCGCTACGCCGAGGCGATCGGCCCACTGGAGCGGCACGTCGCCGCCGTCGCCGAGCCGGGCAATCCGGAACGCAACAAGTCGCTGCGCCTGATCGGCTGGTCGCGGCTGGAGCTCGGCGAGGCCGACGCCGCCCTCGCCCTCTTCCGCCAGGCCGCCGGGGAATGCCCCGCGAGCCGCGGCGCCCTGACCGACCTCGCCAGCGTGCTCTACCATCGCCGCGGCGACTCGGGGGAGGCGTACGACCGGGCCGTCCAGGCCGCCGCCCTGCCCGACGTCACACCGGTCTACGGCCAGGACCCCGAACTCGGCGGCGTGCCCGAAGACCTGGCCGCCCTCGCGGCCTGGCGCCTCGGCCGCCTCGGCGAAGCCCTGCAATGGGCCCGCAAGGCCGCCGCCGCCTGCCCCCGCAGCGAACGCATCGCCGAGAACCTGAAGCGGCTGGAAGCGGGACTCGCCGCAGCGGGGTGACCGGAGGGGACACGATGCGCAGCATCATGTCCCCGGTCCAGGTCGGCCTCAGAACACCAGGGCGCGGGCTTCCTTGACGTGCGGCAGGGCGCGGATCTTGCCGATCAGGCCGTCGTCCGGGGCCTGGTCGACGCCGACCAGGGCGATGGCGTCCTCGCCTGCGGCCACGCGGCCGAGGTTGAAGGTGGCGATGTTGACCCCGGTCTGGCCGAGCAGGGCCCCGAGGGCGCCGATGAACCCAGGCTTGTCGAGGTTGTTCACGTACAGCATGGCCGGGGCGAAGGCCGCGTCCAGCTCCATGCCCTTGACCTCGACGATGCGCGGGGCGCCGGCGATCACCGTGCCGGCGAAGGCTCTACGGCCCATCTCGGTGGTGACCGTGATGCGCATCAGGCTGTCGTAGACCGGGCTCGTCTCCTGGCGCGATTCCGAGACGGTGATGCCGCGCTCCTTGGCCACCGCCGGCGCCGAGACCATGTTGACTTCGCTCAGGATCGGCTTGAGCAGCCCGGCCAGGGCGGTGGCGGTCAGCGGCTTGGCGTTCATGCCGGCGACTTCGCCTTCGTAGGCGATCTCGATCGACTTCAGGCCGGCGTCGACCATCTGGCCGGCGAAGGCGCCGAGCTTCTCGGCCAGGGCCACGTAGGGCTTCAGCTTGGGCGCGTCCTCGGCCGAGACCGAGGGGCTGTTCAGGGCGTTGATGACCGCTCCGGTCAGCAGGTAGTCGGAGATTTGCTCGGCCACCTGCAGGGCCACGTTCTCCTGGGCCTCGTTGGTCGAGGCGCCGAGGTGCGGGGTGGCGACGAAGTTCGGCGCGCCGAACAGGACGTTCTCCTTGGCCGGCTCGACGGTGAACACGTCGAAGGCCGCGCCGCCCACGTGGCCGGAGTCCAGGGCCTCGCGCAGGGCCTGCTCGTCGACCAGGCCGCCGCGGGCGCAGTTGATGATGCGCACGCCCTTCTTGCACTTGGCCAAGGCTTCCCTGCTGAGGATGTTGCGGGTCTTGTCGGTGAGTGGGGTGTGCAGGGTGATGAAGTCTGCGCGGGCCAGAAGCTCGTCCAGTTCCACCTTCTCCACGCCCATCTCCACCGCGCGCTCGGGCGACAGGAAGGGATCGTAGGCCACCACCTTCATCTTCAGGCCCTGGGCGCGGTCGGCGACGATCGAGCCGATGTTGCCTGCGCCGATGAGGCCGAGGGTCTTGGCGTAGAGCTCCACGCCCATGAAGCGGTTCTTCTCCCACTTGCCGGCCTGGGTGGAGGCGTCCGCGGCGGGAAGCTCGCGGGCGAGCGCGAACATCAGGGCGATGGCGTGCTCGGCCGTGGTGATCGAGTTGCCGAAGGGGGTGTTCATCACCACGATGCCGGCGGCGGTGGCGGCGGGGATGTCGACGGTGTCGACGCCGATGCCGGCGCGGCCGATCACCTTCAGCTTCTTGGCGGCGGCCAGGACATCCTTGTCGGCCTTGGTGGCGGAACGGACGGCGAGGCCGTCATAGTCGCCGATGATGGCGATCAGTTCTTCCGGCGTCTTGCCGGTGATCTCGTCCACCTCGATCCCGCGCTCGCGGAAGATCTTGGCGGCCTGCGGATCCATCTTGTCGGAAATCAGCACCTTGG
>DASZQQ010000076.1:0-14604 GCA_035549595.1 Caulobacteraceae bacterium | reverse complement strand
CGGCCCAACCTGCTGTTCGTGCACTACGACGACCTGAAGGCCGACCTGCCCGGCGAGATGAGGCGCATCTCCGACTTCCTGGAGATCGATACGCCGCCGGCCCTGCTTCCCGCCCTCGCCGACGCGGCCCGCTTCGACAGCATGAAGCGGCACGGGGACGCGCTCTACCCGTCGCTGAAGCAAGCGTTCGACCGCGGGGCGGACCGGTTCCTGAACCAGGGCCGCAGCGGCCGCTGGCGCGAGCACCTGACCGACGAGGACGTGCAGCGCTACCAGGCGATCGTGGCGCGCGCGGCGACGCCCGGACTGGCGCGCTGGCTCGAGTTCGGGCGGCGCGTCGCGGGGGATCCCAGGCACGCTTCGGACTGACGGCTTTCGCCACACGCGCGGGGAGGCCCGTCGTTTAGGTCGTCAGACCACCTATGGCGGCCTGCACCCGAAGCCACCCTTCGGGTGGCGCAGGGTGGCGGCCCGGGAGGGACTCGAACCCCCGACCTTCGCTTTAGGAAAGCGCTGCTCTATCCGGCTGAGCTACCGGGCCATGCCTGCCGCGTCATAGGGCGCGGCGCGCCGGCCGCAAAGCCCCTCGTTGCGGCCCGCGACTGGCCGAACGGCGGTCGATGAGTCTCCACCTGCCGTTAAGACGCTACCCCTTAAGAGCTTTCCCGCACGTCCCGGTGGGGAGGGGAGATGGGAAGGGGTTCGAAGCCAGCGGCGTCGGGGGGCGCCGGGGAGAGCGCGCGGCGGATCGCGGAGTTCATCGACGTCGCCCCCTTCGCCCTGGTCATGACCGACCGCGACTTCAAGGTCGTGGCCGTCAGCCCGCGCTGGCTGGCCGAGCGCGGCGCGCGCCTGGACGAGACCGTCGGCCGCTCGCTGGACGAACTCGCCCCCGGCGCCCTCGAGCGCTGGGGCCAGATGTGGGCCGACTGCCTGGCCGGCGGCACGGCGCGCGACGAACAGGTGCAGGTGCCCCTGCGGGACGGCCGCATGCCGTGGCTGCAGATCGAGATCAACCCGTGGCGCGACGAGGCGGGCGACGTCGGCGGCCTGCTGATCGCCAGCCACGACGTCAGCGAGATGGTCGAGGGCCTGGAACAGAGCCGGCGCTCGGAGCAGCGCCTGAAGCTGGCGGCCGAGCTCAGCGACATCTTCATCTGGGAGATGGACTACCGCGCGCGGACCCTGTCGACGCTGGGCGACGACTCGGCCTTCTACGACCGGCCCCCGACCTATGAGGATCTGGCCAGGGACATCTGGCACACCACCCATCCGGACGACCGCGAGCGGGCCATGGCCGCCTGGGCCGAGCACGAACGCACGGGGGCGCCCTACCGCATCGAGCAGCGGGTGAGGCGGTGGGACGGCAAGGAGGTGTGGGTCTTCTCGACCGCCGAGGTGATCCACGACGCCCGCGGCCGGCCGGTGCGCCTGGTGGGCGCGATGCAGAACATCACCGAGCGCAAGGCCGCCGAGGCGGCCATGGCGCGCGCGGCGCACGAGGCCGAGGCGGCCAACCGGGCCAAGAGCGAATTCCTGGCCAACATGAGCCACGAGATCCGCACGCCGATGAACGGCGTCATCGGCATGAACGCGCTGTTGCTGCGCACCCCGCTGACGGCCGAGCAGCACAAGTTCGCCGAGGCGGTGCGCACCTCCGCCGACTGCCTCCTGGGCATCATCAACGACATCCTCGACATCTCGAAGCTCGAGGCCGGCAAGGTCGAGCTGGAGGCCATCGACTTCTCCCTCGCCACCGTGGTCGAGGACGTGGTCGAGCTCCTGTCGCCGAAGGCCGCCGAGAAGGGCCTGGAACTGGCCGCCTACCTCGACGAAGGGGCGCGCGCGGAGTTCCGGGGCGATCCGACCCGGCTGCGCCAGGTGATCCTGAACCTCCTGTCCAACGCCCTGAAGTTCACCGAGGAGGGCTTCGTCGCCGTCGAGGTGAAGTCCCGACCCGCGTCCAAGGGCGGCAAGGCCCTGAGGGTCGAGGTCCTCGACACCGGCATCGGCCTCGCGCCCGAGGCGCGCGGGCGCCTGTTCCAGAAGTTCGAGCAGGCCGACGGGTCGGTCACGCGCCGCTACGGCGGCACCGGCCTTGGCCTTTCCATCTGCCGCCAGCTGACGGAGCTGATGGGCGGATCCATCGGCGTCGACGACCGTCCCGGCGGCGGCAGCGTGTTCTGGATCGAGCTCGAGCTGCCGCAGGCCGCTTCGGCGGCCGCCGCCCGGCCGCCGGCGCAGAGCCTCGCCGGCGCGCGGATCCTCGTGGTCGACGACATCGAGATCAACCGCAGCATCTTCCGCCGCCAGCTGGAGTCCGAGGGCGCGGTGGTGAGCGAGGCCGCGTCCGGCCCCGCGGCCCTGGGCGCAGTGGTCAGCGCCGACGCCGAGGGGACGCCGTTCCAGATCGTCGTCCTCGACCACATGATGCCGGGTCTCTCCGGCGAGGACGTCGCCGCCAAGATCCGCGCCAACGGCGCCGTCGCCCAGCCGCGCATCCTGCTGGCCTCGTCGATGGGTGACCCGGTCCGTCCGGAGCGCGCGCACAAGGCCGGCCTCGACGCGGTGATGACCAAGCCGGTGCGCCACCAGGCGCTGGTGCAGCGCCTGGGCGAGCTTCTGGCAGGGCCAGCCGAGACCGCCCCTGCGGCGCCCACGCCCGCTCCGGCCGCCGCGCCGCAGCCGGCCGCATCGCCCGGGCCGGCTCCGGACGCCGTCCGATCCGCCCCCACGGCGGAGGCCCGCGGCCGCGTCCTCCTGGCCGAGGACAACGAGATCAACACCCTCCTGGCCTGCACGGTGCTGCAAGAAGCCGGCTACAGCGTCGACTGCGTCGTCAACGGCGCCGAGGCGGTCGAGGCGGTGAAGTCGGCGGCCTTCGACCTCATCGTCATGGACGTGCAGATGCCGAAGATGGACGGCCTGCAGGCGACGCGCGCCATCCGCGCCCTGGGCGGGCGCCCGGCGGCGACGCCGATCCTGGCCATGACCGCCAACGCCATGCGCTCGGACCGCGAGATGTGCCTCGAGGCCGGCATGGACGATTTCCTGTCCAAGCCGATCGACCCGGAGGCGTTCCTGCGCACGGTGTCGCGGTTCATGGCCGCCGAGCTGTGGCAGGAGGACGGCGACGCCGGGCCCGCAGAGCCGGCGCCCGAGGCCCTGGCCGACCTCGACGAGGCCAAGCTGGACAACTTCGCCAGGTTGATGCCGACGGCCAAGCTCAAGGCCGTGCTGGACAGCTACCTCGCCGGGGCGCGCACGCGCCTGAAGCGGATCGAGGAGCTGGAGCGCGACCTGGACTTCGACGCCATGGCGCGCGAGGCGCATGACCTGAAGGGCGTCTCGGGCAATTTCGGGGCCCGCCGCCTGCAGGCGCTGGCCGAGCAGCTCGAGCGCGCCTGCCGCTCCAGCGACGACGCCGAGGCCCCGCGCCTGATCGGCGAGATCCGGCGCGCCTCGGTCACCGCCTGGGACAGGGTGGGACGCTGGATGGCCCGGCAGGGCCTGATCGACGATAAGGAGGTCGCCTGATGGCCGACGACATGACCGCGCGGGCGGCCAAGATCGTGCTTGGCGTGGATGACCAGCCCGAGAACCTGATGATCCTGGAGGCCCTCATCGAGGCCCAGGGCTTCGCCTTCTTCGGCGTCTCCTCGGGCGCCGAGGCCATCAGCCTGGCGGTGCGCACCAGCCCCCGGCTGATCCTGCTCGACATCCAGATGCCCGACATGGACGGCATCGAGACCTGCCGGCGCCTGCGCGGCATCCCCGAGCTGCGCCAGACGCCGATCGCCTTCCTGACCGCGCGCAAGGCCAGCGACGACGTCCGCGCCGGGCTCCTGGCCGGCGGCAACGACTTCATCGTCAAGCCCTTCGATCCGGAAAAGCTGATCGCCCGCGTCGTCCACTGGACCAGCCGCCGCCTGCCCGCGGCGGCGTGAAGTCGTCCGGCTCAGCCTTTTCAACACCAAGGACACGAAGGACACCAAGGGCACGAAGGGGCCCGCGCTGAACCGACGCCTTCCTATGGCGCCGATCCAGGCGTGAGCGCGCTCCGCGCGCATTGTCTTAGGAGTTCAGCCCCTCAGCCAGGTCCCGGGCGACGTCAGCCCCTTGGTGTCCTTCGCGCCCTTGGTGTCCTTCGTGTTGAAAATGGGCCTCCGCCGAACCTGCGGCGTATGGAACCGACCCCCGGCTTCACGATAGGGTCCGCGCCGCAAAGGCGGGGGGAGGGCGCATGGCGATCTTCAGGGCGTTCAGGTCGCTCTATGTGCAGGTCCTGATCGGCATCGCGCTCGGCGTCCTCGTCGGCGCCCTGTGGCCGGACGTCGGCCAGCAGCTGAAGCCGCTCGGCGACGGCTTCGTGAAGCTGATCAAGATGCTGATCGCGCCGATCATCTTCTGCACGGTCGCCGGCGGCATCGCGCGGATGAGCGACCTGAGGAGCTTCGGCCGCGTCGGCGGACGCGCCCTGATCTACTTCGAGGCGGTCTCGACCCTGGCCCTCGGGATCGGCCTTATCGTCGGCGAGGTCGTGCGGCCGGGCGCCGGCTTCAACGTCAATCCGGCCACGCTCGACGCCAAGGGCGTCGCCGAATACGTCTCCAAGGCCCAGCACATGGGCGGGCCCGCCGACTATCTGCTGCACCTGATCCCGGACACCTTCGTCTCGGCGTTCGCCAATGGCGACATCCTGCAGGTGCTGCTGCTCGCGATCCTGGCCGGCTTCGCGGCCGCGCGCATGGGCGAGGCCGGCGAGAAGGTCACCGAGGTGCTCGACCGCGTCGGCGAGCTGTTCTTCGGCCTCATCCGCATCGTCGTGCGCGCCGCCCCGCTGGGCGCCTTCGGGGCGATGGGCTTCACCATCGGCAAGTACGGCCTGGCCGCGCTGGCGAAGCTCGCGGCCCTGATCGGCACCTTCTACCTGACCTCGGCCCTGTTCGTGGCCGTGGTCCTGGGGGCGATCGCTTGGCTGACCGGGTTCTCCCTGTGGCGGTTCCTGGTCTACATCCGCGAGGAGCTGCTGATCGTCCTGGGCGCCTCGTCGTCCGAGGCGGTGCTGCCGCAGATGATGGCCAAGCTCCAGCGGCTCGGCGCGCCGGCGCCGGTGACGGGCCTCGTCATTCCCGCCGGCTACAGCTTCAACCTCGACGGCACCAACATCTACATGACCCTGGCGACCCTGTTCCTCGCCCAGGCCACCAACACGCCCCTGACCCTCGCCCAGGAGCTGACCCTGCTGGGCGTCGCCATGCTGACCTCCAAGGGCGCCAGCGGCGTCACCGGCGCAGGCTTCATCACCCTGGCGGCGACCCTCGCCGTGGTGCCGACGATCCCGATCAACGCCCTGGTGCTCCTGATCGGCGTCGACCGGTTCATGAGCGAATGCCGCGCCCTGACCAACGTCATCGGCAACGGCGTCGCCACCCTGGTGGTGGCGCGCTGGGAGGGCCGCCTCGACCTCGCCTGGCTGCGCGAGGAGCTGCGCCGGGGCGGGCCGCCCGCGCCAGCGCCGCTCGCCCAGGCTCCCGCCGTCGACTGACAGTGGCCGGATAATCGCAAAAGTTGCGGCCTCAAACCTGATGACGCGAAGCGCGCGGCGGTGTTACGCTTCGGGCAAGGGCGCGCGAGTAGTGTAGAGGCGCTGATGCCGCAGGCGGGGCTGGAGCCGGAAGGGGCTGGAGACGGCGCCCTGCTGACGCTGGTGGAGACCATCGAGAGCCTGTCGTCCGCCCGCACGGTGGACGAGGTGGCCGCCGTGGTGCGATCCGCGGCGCGGCGCATCACCGGCGCGGACGGCGTCACCGTCGTCCTGCGCGACAACGACCAGTGCTGGTACATCGACGAGGACGCCATCGCCCCGCTGTGGAAGGGGCGCCGCTTCCCGCTGACCGCCTGCGTGTCCGGCTGGGCGATGCTGAACGGCCGGACGGCCGTCATCCCCGACATCTATGCCGACGACCGCGTGCCGCACGACGCGTACAGGCCCACGTTCGTGAGGAGCATGGTCATGACGCCCGTGCGCGCCCACAGCGATCCGATCGCGGCGATCGGCGCCTACTGGGCCACGGTCCGTGAGCCCACGCCGGACGAGGTTATGAAGCTGCAGGTGATGGCGCGGGCCACCGCCGCGGCGCTGGAGAGCGCCAGGCTCTACGCCTCGCTGACGGACTCGCTGGAGCGGCGCGAGTTCCTGCTGCGCGAGCTGGACCACCGCTGCAAGAACACCCTGGCTTCGGTCCAGTCGATCGCCGACCAGACGCTCCGGACCGCCGAGACCCCGGCCGCCTTCAACGAGGCGCTCGAGTCGCGCCTGACGGCGCTCTCGCATGCGCACGAGCTCCTGACCCGCGGCGGGTGGGGGCGGGCGGCCCTGCGGGAGGTCATCGAGGTCGCGCTGGAGCCGTTCGGCGGCGTGGACGGCGTGCGCATCACGGTCGAGGGCCCGGCGGTCGACCTGCGTCCCGAAACCGCGGTCGCCTTCCACATGACCTTCCACGAGCTGGCCGTGAACGCCGTGCGGCACGGCGCGCTGGGCCGCCAGGGGGGCAAGGTGCGCGTCGCCTGGAAGGTCGACCTCGCCCAGGACCCCGCGCGCCTCGCGTTCGAATGGGTCGAGAGCGGCGGTCCGGAGGTGCAGGTCCCGACCCGGCAAGGGTTCGGCCGGCGCCTGATCGAGCGGGGCCTCGCCCGCGACCTGGGCGGCGCCGCGCGTCTGTCCTTTGACCCGGCCGGGCTGAGGTTTACGCTCAATACACCGCTGTCGCACAGGATCAGGCTGTCATGACCGCCCCGCGCGTATTGCTGGTCGAGGATGAAGGTCTGGTCGCGCTCCTGATCGAGGACCTGCTGACGGACCTCGGCTGCGAGGTGGTCGGCTCCTGCGATTCGATCCGCTCGGCGCTCGACTGGCTGGCCAGCGAAGCGGAGGCGCTGGACGGCGCCCTGCTCGACGTGAACCTCGGCGGCGAGCTGGTCTATCCGGTGGCCGAGGCGCTGGTGGCGCGCAACATCCCCTTCGCCTTCGCCACCGGCTACGGCGTCCTGCCCGACAACCGTTTCACCGGCGTGCCGGTGCTGTCGAAGCCGGTGAACCAGGCCAAGCTCGAGGCGGTCGTGCGCTCGTTCGCCGCCGCCTGAGGCGCCGGGGACATGTTCCGCGAGGAACGTGTCCCCCTCCAGCAACAGCAGGGGACACGAACCCTGCCTGCGGCAGGGATCGCGTCCCCGGAAAACGTCAGGCCGCCTTCTGCAGCGACTTGTGCAGCAGGGTGATCGCGGCCTCGCGGTCGATGCGCTCGATCGCGGCCACTTCGCGGGCCATGCGGTCGAGGGCCGATTCGTAGAGCTGGCGCTCGGAGTAGGACTGCTCGGGCTGGCTGTCCGAACGGTGCAGGTCGCGCACGACCTCGGCGATCGAGATCAGGTCGCCGGAGTTGATCTTGGCTTCGTATTCCTGCGCGCGGCGGCTCCACATGGTGCGCTTGATGCGCGCGCGGCCCTTCAGGGTGGTCAGGGCCTGCGACACGACGTTGCCTTCCGCCAGCGGGCGCAGGCCGGCGGTCTTGGCCTTCCTGGTCGGGACCCGCAGGGTCATTTTTTCATGGTCGAAGGTGATGACGTAGACCTCGAGCGACAGACCGGCGACTTCCTGGGTTTCAACGCCCACCACCTGGCCGACGCCATGGGCGGGGTAGACGACGTGGTCGCCGACGGTGAAATCCAGTTCGATCTTGATGCTCATGCGGAAAGGTCCTTTCTCTTTTCCCCACAGCCGCCGGCGGGCCGGCGGCGCATGTGATGTTCCGACGTCGAACGACAACAGGTCCCCGCCCGCCTGGAGGCGGGAACATGTCGCTTCAGGGTCTTGTGTATTGCTCTAAGACACCTTCCGCCTTCGATCGGATACGCCGGAACGAGGCGCCCGGCGCCCTTCGACGAGGCGCGCAGCCGAAAAGGCCGCGACCGCTCAGTCGCGCCCTATATAACACAAAGGCGAACGGTTTTAAAGGGTTGCAACCGCGACCGGAACGGTGGGGATTCCCGACGCCGGGGATAGTGGCAGAACCGGTGTCAGCTGCCCTTGCCGGGCTTCTCGCTGAAGTACTTCTCGAACTTGCCGGTCTCGCGCTCGAACGCCTCGGCGTCGGCGGGGGGCTCGCCCTTGACCGTGATGTTCGGCCACACCTTGGCGTAGTCGGTGTTGATCTTCAGCCACTTGCCGTCCGGATCGTCCTCGGTGTCGGGCTTGATCGCGTCGACCGGGCACTCCGGCTCGCAGACGCCGCAGTCGATGCATTCGTCCGGATTGATGGCGAGGAAGTTCTCGCCCTCGTAGAAGCAGTCGACTGGGCAGACCTCCACGCAGTCCATGAACTTACATTTGATGCAGGGGTCGGTGACGATGTAGGTCATGAAGCGCGCTTGACTGAAGGTGGGAGGCGCCCCCGAGCGGGCGGGGGTCTTTTTCCGGTCGCAACGCCGGTTGTCAATGCCGAGACGTTGATCGCGCCCCCAGCTTTCCTCAAGGCGGCGATTGACGGGCGTCGCGGGCCCGGCAGGCGGCGTCGTTCGAGCGCTGGTCGATCAGGACTTCCAGGTCGGACACCGACTTCGGCATGCCGGCCATCCGCCCGCCGTAGTCGACGACGGTCTGGGTCCGGCCGCGACTGCGCACGGTGATCGTCTGGGTCGGAAGGTCGGTCACGTGGGCGCGATATTCGCTCTTCAGGTCGAAGAAGCGCATCCGCTCGACCCGGGTCTCCAGCGCCCGGACCTGCGCGCGTGGCACGCGCCAATGCGTCTCGCCGATGCAGCTCACGAACCGCCGGCCCGAGAAGGTCACCTGCCCGTCCGCCTCGACGGTCACCGTGTAGTCGGGGCAGGCGCCGAAGCAGGCGGACCGGTTGAGGACGATGCGGAAGTCCGAAGCCGTCGCCTTCGCCGGGACGGGGCTGACCAGGCCGATCAGCAGCAGCGCGGCGAGGGCTGGGCGCATGGTCAGGCCTCCGGCGGCGCGTCGAGGGCGGCGTAGAGCGTGCGGGCCTCGGCGGGCGGGCCGCGCCGTTCGCCCAGCGCCTCGACGCGGATGGCGCTGAGGCGCCCGCCGACGGCGAACACCAGCTGGTCGCCGACCTTCACCGTGCGGCTGGGCTTGTCGATGCGGCTCTCGGCGCCGCCGCGGGTCAGGCGCACGCGGCCGTCGTCGCAGACCTTGGCCGCCAGCGACCGGGTCTTGAAGAACCGCGCCCGCCAGAGCCAGACGTCGATGCGGCAGGCGTCCTCAGCCATGGGCCGGCTTGCGGGCGGTGGCCGGCTTGCGCCGCGGCCGGCGCCGGGCGCCCTTCGGCGCCGGGCGCTGGGTCAGGACGGCGAGCGCCGCGAACGGCGAGGCCGGGTTCGGACGGGGCGCCTTGCCGCGCGTGGCCGGCTTCTCCGGCCGGCGGCGCCAGGCCGTCGGCTCGCCGGGGGCGGGCCGCCCGACCGTCGCATAGCCCAGGGCCTTCAGGATTCCGCGCGCGTCGGCCTCGCTCCAGCCGAGCTCCTCGCGCGCCTGGTCGGAGAAGAGGGCCGCCTCGCCCTGGCGCATGGCCCCGCGCAGCAGCTCGTCCAGCCGCTCCAGCTGGGCCACCGGCACGGCGTAGGCGCCGAGGCGCGCAAGACCCAGCAGTCCCAGCGCCCGCGCCGGCGGGGCCGGCTCGACAAGACGCTGGGGCTCGTCCCCGGTCGGGCGCCACTCGCCGGCCGCCTGCAGGGCGAAGGCGCGGGCGAAGGCGCGGCTCGCCTCCTCGAGCAGGCCCGGCAGGTGCAGGCTGAAGGCGCCGATGCGCACGCCGAGGCTGCGCAGGGCGCGCCGCTCGGATTGGCTGAGGCTCTTCACATCGGTCTCGATCTCGGTGCGGGCCAGGACGCCGCCGGCCTCCACCAGCCGCCAGGCGAGGCCGCGCGGCAGGCCCTTCAGGCTCCCGCCCGCCAGGGCGTCCTCCAGCCGCTTCAGGCCCGGCAGCCGTTCTTGAGCCTCGGCGGCAACGAAGGCTTCCAGCCGCCGCGCGGCGCGGGCCCTGGCCGGCTCGGGACCGAGCTCGCCGTAGAGCCGGACCTGCGGGCTGAACGGCCGGTCGCCGGCGAGTTCGCCCGCCGCCTCGCCGCGCCACAGCACCTCGCCCTCGGGCGTCAGCTTGAAGGCGTCGTCGCCGTCGGCCGCGAGCCGGCCCAGGCGCCGCGCGATCTCCGGCCCGACCGCGCGCTGGGCTGCGGCGCGCAGGGCCTTTTCCTCCAGGGCGCCCGAACCGCGGGCCATGTCGAAGGCAAGGCCCCTGAGGCGGCCGACGAAGTGCCCCTCGACCGTCACCACCCCGTCGGCGCCGACGCCGGCCAGCAGCTCCTCGCCCTGGCCGAGGCCCCGCATCAGGGCGCTGGTGCGCCGGTCGATGAACCGGGCCATCAGCTTCTCGTGCAGGGTGTCGGAGAGCCGGTCCTCGAGCGCCCGCGTCACGCCCTGCCAGTGCGCCGGATCGCCCAGCCAGTCGGGCCGGTTGGCGACATAGGCCAGGGTGCGCACGCCCGCGAGGCGCGTCGACAGGGCGTCGATCTCGCCGTCGGTGCGGTCGAGGAAGCGGAACTGGCCGCTCATCCACTCGTCCGGCACCCGGCCGCGGCCCTGCGTCAGGTGGTCGAACAGGGTCCGCACCAGGCGCGCGTGGTCGTCCTGGGTGGTCTTGCGGAAATCCGGCGTCTGGCAGGCGTCCCACAGGCGGAAGAGCGCCGAGCGGTCGCGGCAGCGGGCGATCACCTCGTCGTCGGCGGCGAGCTGGCGCAGCGTGGTCTCGTCCAGCGCCTCCTCGGACGCCTTCAGCCCCTCGCGCGGCGGCGGGGTGTCCAGCGAGCGCAGCAGGGCGGCCAGCGACTGGAAGTCGAGGCGGGCGTTGCGCCACTCCGCGGCGGTGACGGGCTCGAAGTGGTGGCTCTCGACCCGCTCGACGAGGTCGTCGTCCATCTCCTCGCAGGTCCCGGTGACGCCGAACGTCCCGTCGGTGCGGTAGCGGCCGGCGCGGCCGGCGATCTGGCCGACCTCGTGCGGGTGCAGCCAGCGGGTGCGGCGGCCGTCGAATTTGCGCAGGCCTGCGAAGGCCACGTGGTCGACGTCCATGTTCAGGCCCATGCCGATGGCGTCGGTGGCGACCAGGAAGTCGACCTCGCCCGACTGGTAGAGGGCCACCTGGGCGTTGCGGGTGCGGGGGCTGAGCGAGCCCATGACGACCGCCGCGCCGCCACGCTGGCGGCGGATCAGCTCGGCGATGGCGTAGACCTCGTCGGCCGAGAAGGCGACCACGGCGCTGCGCCGCGGCAGGCGGGTCAGCTTCCTGGCCCCGGCGTAGGTCAGGGTGGAGAACCGCTCGCGGGTGACGATCTCGGCCTCGGGCAGCAGCCGGCGGATCAGCGGGGCCATGGTTCCCGAGCCCATCAGCATGGTCTCGTAGCGGCCGCGCGCGTGCAGCAGGCGGTGCGTGAAGACGTGGCCGCGCTCGGGGTCGGCGGCGAGCTGGATCTCGTCCACCGCCAGGAACTCGACCTCGCGGTTCAGCGGCATCGCCTCGACGGTGCAGACGAAGTAGTGCGCCCGCGGCGGGACGATCTTCTCCTCGCCGGTGATCAGGGCCACGGCCCTGGCCCCGCGGGCGGCGACGATGCGGTCGTAGATCTCCCGCGCCAGCAGCCTCAGCGGCAGGCCGATCATCCCCGACGCATGGCCGAGCATCCGCTCGACGGCCAGATGCGTCTTGCCCGTATTGGTAGGGCCCAGGACCGCGACGAGCCTGGAAGGCGCCTGTCCCGGATGGCGGACGGTCATGTCCCTGATGTGGGCGAAGACTCAGGGACTGGCAACCGCGCGCGTGCAACGCGGGGACACGATCCCTGCGGTATCATGTCCCCGATCGAGCCCCGGGCCGGGGACATGATACCGAAGGGATCGTGTCCCCTCTCAGCGCTCAATCCAGCGTCCGCCGGTACCGCGCCATCGCCAGGGCGGTGACGGCGAGGACGAAGATCGTCAGGGCGGTGAGTTCCGGCCAGAGGTCGCCGAGGCCCTGGCCTTTCAGGAGGGCGCCGCGGACGACGCGCAGGAAGTGCGTCACCGGGATGATCTGCCCGAGCGCCTGCGCCCAGCCGGGCATGCCGCGGAACGGGAACATGAACCCCGACAGCAGGATCGAGGGCAGGATGTAGAACACGCTCATCTGCATGGCCTGCAGCTGGGTGCGCGCGACCGTCGAGATCAGGAAGCCGAGCGCCAGCGAGCCGACGATGAACAGGAAGATGCCGAGCCCGAGGCCGAACCAGCCGCCCATCATCGGCACGTGGAACAGCACCCTGGCCAGCACCAGGATGATCGCGGTCTGGGCGAGGCCCACCATGACGTAGGGCGCGAGCTTGCCGACCATCACCTCCAGCGGCTCGACCGGCGTCGCCAGGAGCGACTCCATGGTGCCGCGCTCGTTCTCCCGTGTGACCGACAGCGAGGTCATCATCACGAGGGTCATGGAGAGGATGATGCCGAGGAGCCCCGGCACGATGTTGTAGGAGGTGATCCGGTCGGGGTTGTAGTGGCTGTGGACGACAACCTCGAACGGTGCGCTCGCCACGTCGCGCGCCGCGACGAGGCCCCTGAGGTCGTGCTGCAGGGCGTTCGACGGCAGGGCGGCCAGGGCGGCCACGGCGCCGCCGGTGGCGGAGGGGTCGGTGGCGTCGGCCTCGACCAGGATCTGGGGCTTGTCGCCGCGCACCACGCGGCGCGTGAAGTCGCCCGGGATGGTGATGGCGAACTGCACCTGGCCGCGGCGGATCATCTCGTCGAGCTCGGCCGGCGTCCTGGCCTGCGCGACCAGGGTGAAGAAGTCGCTGTTGCGCACCCCGGCCAGGATCGAGCGGGCGAAGACCGAGTTCTCCTGCGCCAGCACCGCGGTCGGCAGGTGGCGCGGCTCGGCGTTGATGGCGTAACCGAACAGCAGGAGCTGCATGACCGGGATCGCCAGGATCATGGCGTAGGTCAGACGGTCGCGCGTGAGCTGGGTGAACTCCTTGGAGAGCACCGCCAGCACGCGCACCGGCGAGAACAGGCTCATGCCGCCGCCTCGGTGAAGTTGTCGGACGCGCGGCCCATCAGGTGGATGAAGACGTCCTCCAGGGTCGCCGGGACCTCGGTCCAGGTGAACGGCGGGCGGCGGTAGGGGGCGATGGCCGCCTCGAGCGCGGCGCGGTCGGGGCCGCTGACGTGCAGGGTCGGGCCGAACGGGGCGGCGGTTTCGACGCCGGGCCGGGCGGCGATCTCGCGCGACAGCCGGTCGACGCCGTCGCCCTCGCCCTTGAAGGTGACGAGATGGGCGCCTTCGACGACCTCGGCGGCCGTGCCGCGCGCCACCAGCTTGCCGTAGGCGATGTAGGCGATCTCGTGGCAGCGCTCGGCCTCGTCCATGTAGTGGGTCGAGACGAGGACGGTCAGGCCCTTGGCCGCCAGCGCGTGGATCTCGTCCCAGAAGGTGCGCCGCGCGCGCGGATCGACGCCGGCGGTCGGCTCGTCCAGCAGCAGCAGACGCGGCTCGTGCAGGGTGGCGCTGGCGAGGGCCAGCCTCTGCTTCCAGCCGCCCGAGAGCGAGCCGGCCAGCTGCCGGCGGCGCTCGTAGAGCCCGAGCGCATGCAGGGCGTCCGCCACCCGCTCGCGGCGGCGGTCCAGGCCATAGACCCGGGCCGTGAAGGCGAGGTTCTCCTCGATGGTCAGGTCCTCGTAGAGCGAGAACCGCTGCGTCATGTAGCCGGTCCGGCGCTTGATCAGGTCCGACTGCGTGCGGATGTCGAAGCCCAGGCACGTCCCGTGGCCGGCGTCGGGGGTGAGCAGGCCGCACAGCATGCGCAAGGTGGTGGTCTTGCCCGAGCCGTTGGGGCCCAGGAAGCCGCAGATGCGGCCCTCGCCGACCTGGATGGCCACGTCGTCGACCACCTTGCGGCCGGAGAAGCTCTTGGTGAGGCCGGTGACGTCGATGGCGAGGCTCATCGCCCGCCCTCCGGTCCCAGCGGGACGACGTCGACGGGCAGGCCAGGCGTCAGGCGCTCGGGATGCGCGGGCCGCGCCTCGATCATGAACACCAGGCGGTCGCGCGACTCCAGGCTGTAGATCACCGGCGGGGTGAACTCGGGGCGGGGGCTGACGTAGCTGATGCGCGCCGTCAGGCCCGTTGCGCAGCTGTCGCAGCCGAAGCGCACCACGCGGCCGACGCGGTAGAGGGCCGCCTCCCGCTCGGGGACGAAGAAGCGGATGGTGATGCGCGCGTCAGGCAGCAGCGAGACCACCGGCGGGTGGGCGCCGACCCACTCGCCGCGGGCGAAGAACACGTCCTCGACCCGGGCCGGGCCGGGAGCGACCGGGGCCAGGTCCGACAGCTTCGCGCCGGCGCCGGAGAGGGCGGCGTCCGCCTCGCGCACGCGGGCGTCGGCGGCGCGGATCTGGTCCTCGCGCGAGCCGAGCGCGGCGGCCGCGCGCCGCTTCTCGGCGGCGGCGAGGTCGGCCGCCGCGGCGTCGCGGGCCGACTTGGCGTCGTCGAG
>DASZQQ010000075.1:0-3775 GCA_035549595.1 Caulobacteraceae bacterium | reverse complement strand
CGCTGTGGAACAACCTGGCCATCGACCACGTCCAGATCACGATCGCGGAAACCGAGGGCGTCGGCGACCGTTGGCCGTACTACGACGAGTACGGCGCGCTCCGGGACATGGTCCAGAACCACATGCTGCAGCTTCTGACCCTGACGGCCATGGAGCCCCCGGCCGACGCCGGCGCCGATTCCGTGCGCGACGAGAAGGTCAAGGTGCTGAAGTGCCTGCGCCCGTTCACCCGCGCCAGCGCCCAGCAGCTGTCGGTGCGCGGCCAGTACCGCGGCGGCGTCGTCGAGGGCCGGACCGTCAGTCCCTACGAGCAGGAGCGCGGCGGCGCCTCGGACACCGAGACCTTCGTCGCCCTGCGCGCCGACATCGACAACTGGCGCTGGGCCGGGGTGCCGTTCTTCCTGCGCACCGGCAAGCGCCTCCCCGAGCGGCGCACACAGATCGTCATCCAGTTCAAGCCGCTGCCGCACTCGATCTTCGGCGGCCAGGCCACCGACGACATCATCGCCAACCGCCTCGTCATCGACCTGCAGCCCAAGGAGGACATCTCCCTGCTGCTGATGAACCGGCGCCCGGGCCTCTCGGGCGTGCGCATGCAGGCCCTGCCGCTCAGCCTGTCGCTGGACGGCGGCGGGCGGCGGCGAATCGCCTACGAGCGCCTGCTGCTCGACGTCCTCGCCGGCAACCCGGCCCTGTTCGTCCGTCGCGACGAGGTGGAGCTGGCCTGGCAGTGGATCGACGGCGTCGCCGACAGCTGGTCCGACCTCGGCCTGCCGCCCAAGCCCTACGCCGCCGGCAGCTGGGGCCCCGCCGGCGCCTTCGCCCTCTTGGAGCGGTCGGGCCGGGCGTGGCTGGATGAGTGAGGCGCCGGCCCTCGAGACCTTCCAGACCCGGGACGCCCTCTCGGACGCCGCGGCCGGCGCCCTGGCGGACGCCCTGCGGGCGGCGCTCGCCCACGACGGCCGCGCCAGCCTGATCGTCACCGGCGGCTCCAGCCCAGGGCCGGTCTACGACCGCCTGGCCGACGCGGACCTCGGCTGGGACCGCGTGACCGTCACCCTCAGCGACGACCGCTTCGTGCCCGAGACCTCCGACCTCAGCAACGCGCGCCTCGTGCGCGAGCGCCTGCTGCAGCACGAGGCCTCGGCCGCGCGGTTCGTGCCGCTGGTCCACGGCGGAGCGACCCCGGACGCCGACGCGGCCGCCGCCGAGCCCGAGGTCGAGGCCCTGGCGCCTTTCGCCGCCGTGCTGCTGGGCGTGGGCGAGGACGGGCACATCGCCTCCCTGTTCCCCGGCGCGCCAGGCGTGGCCGAAGCGCTCGATCCAGTTGGGCCGCGCGGCGTCGTCGGCGTCCCCGAGGCCCGGCTCGCCCCGTTCGTGCCGCGCATCAGCCTGACGGCCCGGCTGCTCTTCCGGACCTCGCTCGTGGTGGTGCTGATCACCGGCGAGGCCAAGCGCGCGCTGGTGGAACGGGTGCGCGCCGAGCCCGCTTACGATCCGCCGGTCGCGGCGGTCCTTCGCCAATCCCTCGCCCCGGTCCGCGTCCTCTGGGCCCCGTGAATCAGGACTTCGCCATGCATCCCGTCACCGCCGAGGTCACCGCCCGCATCGCCGAGCGCAGCCGCGAGGCCCGCGCCGACTACCTGGAGCGGATGGAAAGCGCGCGGCACGCAGGCCCCGGCCGGGCCAAGCTCTCCTGCGCCAACTGGGCCCACGCCTTCGCCGCCGAACCCGGCGACGTGAAGGCCGCCATGCGCAATCCGTCCGCGCCGAACGTCGCCATCGTCTCGGCCTACACCGACATGCTCTCGGCCCATCAGCCGCTGGAGCGCTTCCCGGCGATCATCAAGGCCGCCGCGCGCGAGGCGGGCGGGGCCGCGCAGTTCGCCGGCGGTGTGCCGGCGATGTGCGACGGCGTCACCCAAGGCCGGCCCGGCATGGAGCTGTCGCTGTTCTCGCGCGACGTGATCGCCATGGCCACGGCGGTCGCCCTGACCCACGACGCCTTCGACGCGGCCCTGATGCTGGGCGTCTGCGACAAGATCGTTCCCGGCCTCTTCATCGGCTCGGCCGCCTTCGGCCACCTGCCGGTGATCTTCGTGCCCGGCGGGCCGATGACCTCGGGCATCTCCAACGGCGAGAAGGCCCGCGTGCGCGCCCTCTATGCCGAGGGCAAGGCCAGCCGCGACGAGCTGCTCGACTCCGAGATGAAGTCCTACCACGGCCCCGGCACCTGCACCTTCTACGGCACGGCCAACTCCAACCAGATGATGATGGAGATGATCGGCCTGCACCTGCCGGGCTCGGCCTTCGTCCACCCGAACACGCCGCTGCGCGACGCCCTGGTCGCGGCCGCGCCGAAGCGGGCGCTGCAGATCGTGCTGGGGACCAACGACTACACGCCGATGGCCGACGTCGCCGACGTGAAGAACTTCGTCAACGCCATCGCCGGCCTGATGGCGACGGGCGGCTCGACCAACCACACCCTGCACCTCCTCGCCATGGCCAAGGCGGCCGGGGTGGTCCTGACCTGGGAGGATTTCGACGACCTCAGCCGGGTGACGCCGCTGATCGCGCGCGTCTATCCGAACGGGACCGAGGACGTGAACGCCTTCCAGGCGGCCGGCGGCATGGCCTTCGTGGTGCGCCAGCTGCTGGACGCGGGTCTCGCCCACGACGACGTCGCCACCGTCGCCGGCCACGGCCTTCGGCGCTACCAGGCCGAGCCGTTCCTCAAGGACGGCGAGCTGGTCTGGCGCGACGGCGCGGAGGCCAGCCTCGCCTCGGACATCCTGCGCCCGGTCGACAACCCGTTCCAGGCGGAGGGCGGGCTTCGCGTGCTCACCGGCGGGCTCGGCCGGGCGGTGATCAAGACCTCGGCGGTGAAGCCCGAGCACCTCGTCGTCGAGGCGCCGGCGATCGTGTTCGACGACCAGGAGGACCTTCTCGACGCCTTCAAGCGCGGCGAGCTCGACCGCGACTTCGTGGCCGTGGTCCGCTTCCAGGGCCCCAAGGCCAACGGCATGCCCGAGCTGCACAGCCTGACGCCGACGCTGAGCGTCCTGCTCGACCGCGGCCGCAAGGTCGCCCTGGTCACCGACGGGCGCATGTCGGGGGCCTCGGGCAAGGTGCCGGCGGCGATCCACGTGACCCCCGAGGCGGCCAACGGCGGCCCGCTGGCCTACGTCCGCGACGGCGACATCATCCGCCTCGACCCGCACGCCGGGACGCTGGAGATCAAGGTCGAGAACCTCCTCGCCCGCGAGCCGGCCCGCCGCCCCAACACCCACTTCGGCTACGGCCGCGAACTCTTCGGCTGGATGCGCAACACCGCCTCCCACGCCGACGAGGGCGCCAGCGTGCTGTTCAGCTGACATCTCGAATACTCTCCTCCCCCTCTGGGGGAGGGGGACCGCCGAAGGCGGTGGAGGGGGCTCCAGTTGGACTGGGAGCTGCGCTCCGCTGGAGCCCCCATCGTCTCGGCGCTGTCGCGCCGATCCACTTCCCCCAGAGGGGAAGAGAGCGGGAGCGCTATCGCCGGAAGATCACGCGGTCCTTGGCCAGGGCGCGGATGCGGTCGGGTTCGACGCCGAAGCTCAGGAGGACTTCGACGGTGTGCTCTCCGAGTTCGGGGTGCAGGCTACCGTAGCCGGCGCCGCCGCGGCTGAAGTCGGCGTAGGCGCGGCTGGTGACCAGTTCGCCCCAGTAGGGATCGTCGCGCAGTTCGTAGAAGCGCTCGCCCCACAGCCAGTCGCAGCCGAGCGCCTCGTCGCCG
>DASZQQ010000074.1:0-1602 GCA_035549595.1 Caulobacteraceae bacterium | reverse complement strand
GGCTGGAAGCGCACCAGCCTGCCGGTCGCGGCCAACTCCTCGGTCGGCGTCGTCGCCGCCTCCGACCTCGACGACACCATCTACTACAACGTCGAGGGCTTCCTCGATCCGGCCCGGCTCTGGCAAGCCAACGCCGCGACCGGCGCCCACCATGACATCAAGGCCCTGCCGGCCCGGTTCGACGCGTCGAAGGACGCGGTCGACCAGTACGAGGCGACGTCCAGCGACGGGACCAAGGTGCCGTACTTCGTCGTCCACCCGAAGACGATGAAGCTCGACGGCTCGAACCCGACGCTGCTCTACGCCTACGGCGGCTTCCAGGTCTCCGAACTGCCCAGCTATTCGCCGATGGTCGGCAAGCTGTGGCTCGAGCAGGGCGGGGTCTATGTGCTGGCCAACATCCGCGGCGGCGGCGAGTTCGGCCCGGCCTGGCACGAGGCCGGCCTGAAGACCCACCGTCAGCTGATCTACGACGACTTCGCCGCGGTGGCGAAGGACCTGATCGCGCGCAACATCACCTCGCCGCGCCGGCTCGGCATCGAGGGCGGCTCGAACGGCGGCCTCCTGATGGGGGTGGAGTTCAACCAGCACCCCGACCTCTGGCGCGCGGTGGTGATCCAGGTGCCGCTGCTGGACCTGGAGCGGTTCGAGCAGATCGGCGCCGGCGCCTCGTGGGTCGGCGAATACGGCTCGATGTCGAACCCGGACGAGGCGGCGTTCCTGAAGCGGATCTCGCCCTACGCCAACCTGAAGGCCGGCGCGCCCTATCCGGAGCCGTTCTTCGTCACCGCCACCTCGGACGATCGCGTCACCCCGGTGCACGCGCGCAAGATGGCGGCGCGGATGGCCGAGATGGGCCTGCCGTTCCTGTTCTTCGAGAACACCAACGGCGGCCATGCCGCCTCGGCCAACCTGCAGGAGCGGGCCGAGCGGGTGGCGCTGGAGTTCACCTACCTGACCCGCAAGCTGATCGACTGATGGATCCGGCCCGCATCCTCGCCGAGTACGACGCGCAGATGCGGGCCGACCCGCCGCCGGAGACGGGGGTGGAGCGGGTCTGGGCCGACGGGGTGCTGCGCACGCTCGGGACCTACAACTTCATCGGCTGGTGGGACCTCTGGGAGCTCGACGCCCCCGAGGCGGCCCGGCGCGAGGCCGCGTTCTTCCGCGGCCGCGGCGAAGGCGTGGAGTGGAAGGTCTACAGCCACGATCGCCCCGCGGGGATGGACCAGGCGCTGCAGCGCGCCGGCTTCGTCTGCGACGACGCCGAGACCTTCCTGGCCCTGGACCTGGAGGCGATCCGCCTCGACGCGACGCCGCCGGCCGGGATCGAGGTGCGGCGCGTCGGCGACCGCGCCGGGGTCGAGGACCTCGTCGAGGCCAACGCCGCCGCCTTCGGCCATGCCGAGCCATGGCGGGTCGACGCCCTGGTCCCGCGCCTGGACGACGGCTCGCTCGGCCTCTACGTCGCCTACGCGGACGGGCGGCCGATCTCGTCCGGCCGGCTGGAGCTCGCCCCGGGCCGCGCCTTCGCCGGCCTCTACGGCGGCGGCACGGCGCCCGAGCACCGCGGCCGCGGCGTCTACCGCGCCCTCGTCGCCG
>DASZQQ010000073.1:0-8790 GCA_035549595.1 Caulobacteraceae bacterium | reverse complement strand
CTGCCTGTCGCTCGCCCAGGCGGGGCTCGCCTTCGCCGCGCGCTGGCGGCGCGACATCACCCTTGCCGGCGCGGCCGAGGGCGCGGCTCTGGGCGCGTTCCTGGCCATGGCGGCGTCCTTCGCCGCCCTCATCCATGCCTTCGTCGTCTCCGATTTCTCGGTGATGAACGTGGCGGCCAACTCGCACACGGCCAAGCCGCTGATCTACAAGATCGCCGGCGCCTGGGGCAGCCACGAGGGGTCCATCCTGCTGTGGTGCGTGATGCTGACCGCGTACGGCGCGGCGATGGCGCTCTCGCGCGGCCTGCCGTTCTGGCTGAAGACCCTGGCGCTGGGCGTGCAGGGCAGCCTGGGCGGGCTCTTCATCGGCTATATGGACTTCGCCTCGAACCCGCTGCTGCGCATCGCCCTGCCGCCGGTCGAGGGCCGCTCGCTGAACCCGCTGCTGCAGGACCCGGCCCTGGCCGCCCACCCGCCGTTCCTCTACGCCGGCTACGTCGGCTTCTCGGTGGTGTTCTCCCTGGCCGTCGCCGCCCTGATCGAGGGCAAGGTCGACGCCGCCTGGGCGCGCTGGATCCGGCCCTGGACCCTGGCCGCGTGGAGCCTGCTCACGGTCGGCATCACCCTCGGCTCGTTCTGGGCCTACTACACCCTCGGCTGGGGCGGCTGGTGGTTCTGGGACCCGGTCGAGAACGCCAGCTTCATGCCCTGGCTGTTGGGCGCGGCCCTGCTGCACTCGGCCATCGTCACCGAGAAGCGCGGCGGCTTCCCGGCCTGGACCGCCTTCCTCGGCATGGGCTGCTTCACCCTTTCGATGCTGGGCGCCTTCCTGGTGCGCTCGGGCGTGCTGACCAGCGTCCACGCCTTCGCCGTCGACCCCGCCCGCGGCGTCCTGCTGCTGACCATCCTCGGGATCGCGGCCGGAGCGGGCTTCCTGCTGTTCGCCTGGCGCGCGCCGCTCTTGAAGGACCCGGCCGCCTTCGCCCCGGTGAGCCGCGAGAGCGCCCTCTTCGTCAACAACATCATCCTGGCGGCGGTGACGGTCACGGTGCTGCTGGGCACCCTCTACCCGCTGATCAAGGAGGCCATGACCGGCGACACGGTCTCGGTCGGGCCGCCGTTCTTCAACCTGACCTTCCTGCCGCTGATGGCGCTAGCCTTCGTCCTGCTGCCGGCCGGGCCGCTGCTGGCGTGGAAGCGGGGGAACCTGGGCGACGTCCTGCGCCGCCTCGTGCCCGCCGCCGCCGTCGCCCTGGCGGCGATGCTGGCCTGCTGGGCCCTGGTCAGCCCGCGCAAGGCCCTGGCCGCGGTCGGCGTCGGCCTCGGCGTCTGGCTGATCGTCGGCGCCCTGGACGAGCTGGCGACGCGCACGCGCCTCTTCGCCGGCGACCTGCGCGAAGCGGGCCGGCGCCTGGGCGGCCTGCCACGCGGGGCCTGGGGCATGACGCTGGCCCACGCCGGCCTCGGCGTCTTCCTGATGGGCGCGGCCTTCGAGACCGCCTGGCGCGTGGAGATGGCCCAGGTGCTGGCGCCCGGAGCCGAGGCCAAGCTCGGCGACCTCTCCCTGGCCATGGGACCGGTCGGGCAGGCCCTGGGACCGAACTATACGGCGGACCGCGCCTTGATCACCGTCACCCGCCCCGGCGGCGGCGTCCTTTGCGAAGCCCGGCCGGAGCGGCGCAGCTACGACACCGGCGGCCAGACCATCGCCAAGGTGGCGATCTGCCCGACCGTGCTCGACGACGTCTACATCGTCCTGGGCGAGGCGCGGGCCGCCAGCGGCGGCGCCCAGGGCTGGCTGGTGCGCGCCTACGTCAATCCGTGGGCGCACCTGATCTTCCTCGGCCCGGTGATCATGGCCCTGGGCGGGGCCCTGTCGCTCTCCGACCGGCGCCTGCGCTTCGCCTTGCCGGCCGCGCGCCGCCAGCCCCGCGGCGCGGCCCCGGCCCCGGCCGCGGCGGAGTAGGGCCCGGATGCGAGGCCAGCGCCTTCTCCTCGTCCTCGCCGCCATCGCCTGCCTGGGCGCGGCCTCGGACCCGGCCGAGCGCCTGCGCGACCCTGCCCAGGAGGCCCGCGCGCGGGCCCTGATCAAGGACGTGCGCTGCCTCGTCTGCCAGAACGAGTCGATCGACGACAGCGAGGCCGAGCTCGCCCAGGACCTGCGGCGAATTGTTCGCAGCCAGGTTGCCCAGGGCCGCACGGACGCCCAGATCAAGGCCTTCCTGCTGGCCCGCTACGGCGAGTTCGTGCTCCTCGAGCCGCCGTTCTCCTGGAGCAACGCGGCCCTCTGGGGCGCCCCTTTTCTGGTGGCGGCGATCGGCGGCGTCCTGCTTATCCTTCGGCGCCGCAGACCTGACGAAGTCGAGGGTCTGACGCCGGATGAAGAGGCGCGACTGGAAGCCCTGAGACATAATGAAACACCCTGACAATTTCATGCCAGAATGTTGCTCCCAGAAGGCCTTCGGGATGACGGAAAGGTAACTTGAGCGCCCTGGAGCTCTTTGGCATCGAGGCCTAGACTACGGGTTCCCGGACACCCACCTGTTCCGGGCGTGAGGACCTAATCGATGGCGGTTAAGAAGTATCAGATTTTCGTCGGCGCCCTGGCGGGGGCGGGCGTCGCGGTTGCTGCGATGGCGGGCGCGAACATGACGCTGAAGAGCGCCGCCGCCGGCGACGCGCCGCACGCCACGCGCGTCTCGACCGCTCCTGTGTTCACCCCGGCGCCCGGCGCGCCGCAATCCTTCGCCGACATCTTCGAGCGCGTATCGCCGGCGGTGGTGTCGATCAACGTCACCTCGCGCGTCACGCCGCAGCAGCTTCCCCCGGGCCTGAAGGGCTTCCCGTTCAACATCGTCCCGCCCGGCGGCGGTGACGGGGGCGACGACGACAACGGCCCGGCCCGGCCGCAGCGCGCCCAGTCCGCGGGCTCGGGCTTCTTCATCTCGCCGGACGGCTACATCGTCACCAACAACCACGTCGTCGAGAACGCCGAGGACATCAAGGTCGTCCTGAAGGACGGCAAGGAGCTGAAGGCGCGGATCATCGGCCGCGACGAGGGCACCGACCTGGCGGTGATCAAGGTCGACGGCTCCAACTATCCGTTCGTCGACTTCGAGAACTCGGCCCGGCCGCGGGTCGGCGACTGGGTGCTGGCGGTGGGCAACCCCTTCAGCCTGGGCAACACGGCCACCGCGGGCATCGTCTCGGCCTACGGCCGCGACATCGGCGAGACCTTCGTCGACTACATCCAGATCGACGCCCCCATCAACCGCGGCAATTCCGGCGGCCCGACCTTCGACACCTACGGCCGCGTGATCGGCGTCAACACCGCGATCTTTTCGCCGACCGGCGGGTCGGTCGGCATCGGCTTCGCGATCCCGGCGGACGTCGCCGACTCGATCACCAAGCAGCTGATCTCCGGCGGCAAGATCACCCGCGGCTACATCGGCGCGACGATCCAGAACCTGACCGACGAGATGGCCGACGCCTGGGGCCTGGCCGGCCGCAAGGGCGCCGTGGTCGCCGACCTGGTGCCCAACGGCCCGGCGGCGCGCGCGGGCCTGGAATCGGGCGACGTCGTCGTGGCGGTGAACGGCCATGCCGTCGGCACCTCCGCCGAGATGACCCGCGAGGTCGCCAAGGCCCACGCCGGCGACACCCTGCACCTCGACGTCTACCGCAACGGCCACGAGCGCACCGTCGACGTCCGTTCCGGCACGCGGCCGTCCGAAGCCCAGCTGGCCCAGAACGGCTCCGGCGATGGCGACGACAACGACGACGGCGGCGGCGCCGACAAGGCTCCGGCCGCCCACGCCCAGGTGCTGGGCATGTCGCTGACGCCGCTCGATCCGGCGGCCCGGCGCCAGTACAGCATCGGCGACGCCGTCCGCGGCGTGCTGGTCGACGGCGTGCGCGGCTCGTCGGACGCGGGCGAGAAGGGCCTGCGCCGCGGGGACGTGATCGTCCGCGCCGGCGACAAGGACGTGGCCAGCGCCAGCGACGTGGCCGCCGCGGTCGCCGAATGGAAGAAGGCCGGCCGCACCGCCATCCCGCTCGGTGTCAATCGCCAGGGCCGGACGCTGTTCGTGCCGATCAAGATCGAAGGCTAGGGCGGGAGACTTCTCCCGCCGCGGAATCCTGCCATTGTCAGTCCCCGGCCGGCGCCAGCCGCGCCGGGGACGTCCGTGTTCAGGGGGAGCGCGATGAATCTTCTGATCGTCGAGGACGACATCGAGGCGGCCGAGGTCATGTGCAAGGGCCTGACCGAGGCCGGCCACACCTGCGTGACCGCCGCCGACGGCCAGGCCGGCCTGATCGCGGCCAAGGGCGACCGGTTCGACGTCATGATCGTCGACCGCATGATGCCGCGCATGGACGGGGTGACGATGGTCTCGACCCTGCGCCGCGAGGGCGACCAGACGCCGGTGCTGTTCCTGTCGGCCCTGGGCGAGATCAACGACCGCGTCACCGGCCTGAAGGCCGGCGGCGACGACTACCTGGTCAAGCCCTACGCCTTCGCCGAGCTGATCGCCCGGGTCGAGGCCCTGGCCCGGCGGCGCGAGACCGGCTCGGTGCAGACCCTGCTGCGGGTCGGCGACCTGGAGATGGACCTGATCGGCCGCGAGGTGCGCCGCGCGGGCAAGGAGATCGACCTGCAGCCGCGCGAGTTCCAGCTGCTGGAGTTCCTGATGCGCAACGCCGGCCAGTCGGTGACGCGCACCATGCTGCTGGAAAAGGTCTGGGAGTATCACTTCGATCCCCAGACCAACGTCATCGACGTGCACATCTCGCGCCTGCGCTCGAAGATCGACAAGGGCTTCGACCGCCCGATGCTGCAGACCGTCCGTGGCGCAGGCTATCGCCTGGAAGCGTAAGGCGCCGGCGCGCCGCGTCCCGGCGGGGGGAGCCTAGATGCGCGTCCCGCGCCTCTTCCGCACGACGCCGTTCCGGCTGACGCTGGTGTTCCTGGCCCTGTTCGCGGCCGCGGCCAGCGCCTTCCTGGCCTACATCTACCTGGCCACCGCCGGCGAGGTGAACATGCGCGCCGACGCGGCCATCACGCGCGAAATGCAGTCGCTGGAGGCCACCTACCGCAGCGGCGGCTTCGCCGGCCTGAACCAGGCCGTGATCGAGCGCACCTCGGGCGACCGCGGATTCCTCTACCTGCTGATGAACCGCAGCGGCGATCCGATCTCGGGCTCGCTGGGCGTCTCGCCGGTCAGGGACCACGACAGCGACCGGGTCTGGGCCAGCTTCACCCTGAACGAGACCGACGCCGACGGCGCCATCGTCAAGCGCCCCGCCCGCGGCCTGCAGGAGCGCATGACCGGCGGCGAGCTGCTGTTCGTGGCCTCGGACGTCGGCGAGGCCGAGGCCTATGTGGTCAAGATCCAGCGCGCGCTCTGGGGCGCCAGCGCCCTCGTGATCCTGCTGGGTATGGCCGGCGGCGTGGTCGTCAGCCGCGACGTCAGCCGCAACACCTCGTCCCTGACCAGCGTGATCGAGGCCGTGCGCGGCGGCGACCTGCGCGCGCGGGCCCATATCCGCGGCTCCGGCGACGAGTACGACGAGCTCGCCGCGGGCCTCAACGACATGCTCGACCGCCTGGAGCGCTCGATCGGCGGCCTGCGGCACGCCGGCGACGCCATCGCCCACGACCTGCGCTCGCCCCTGACCCGCCTGCGCGCGCGCCTGGAGACCGCGGCCCTGGAGGCCGACAGCGGCAAGGGCGACCCGACCCAGGCCCTGCACCAGGCGCTCGAGGACGCCGACGGGGTCCTGCGCACCTTCGCCGCCGTGCTCGCCATCGCCCGGCTGGAGGCGGCCGGCGAGGCGCCCAACCCGACCGTGTTCGATCCGGGCGAACTCGCCGCCGGGGTCGCCGAGCTCTACGAGCCCCTCTGCGAGGAGAAGGGCCTGGAGTTCCGCGCCGAGCTGACGCCCGCGCTCAGCCTGAAGGGCAACCGCGAGTTCATCGCCCAGGCGCTGGCCAACATCCTCGACAATGCGGTCAAGTACACGCCCGCCGGCGGGGCGGTGATGCTGCGCGTGCGCCGCCGCTCGTCGGGCGACATCGAGATGAGCGTCACCGACACCGGCCCCGGCGTGCCCGAACAGGAGCGCGCGCGCGTGATCCAGCGCTTCGTGCGCCTGGAGAACAGCCGCAACGAGCCGGGCTCCGGCCTCGGCCTCTCGCTGGTCGCCGCCGTCGCCCACGCGCACAAGGGCGCGCTGGAGCTGGACGAAGGCCCGGGCGCCGTCGATGGCTCGGGTCCCGGCCTGCGCGTGGCGCTGGTGCTGCCGAAGATGGGCTGAGGCGGCATGCGCCTCATGACACAGGGGTCGGCTTCGGGCACATCCTGACGACGATGCCAGATCTCGCGCGCCAGCTCGCCCCCTGCGGCCCCGTCCTCGACGCCAAGGCGGCCGAGCGCACCCGCGCCATCCTCACCGAAGCCGCCGCGGAAGACGGCTGGAGCGCGCTGCTCGAGGCGGCCTGGCCGGCGCTGGAGCCGGTGTTCGCCGCCTCGCCCTACCTCGCCAGCCTGACGCGCATCGCGCCGGACCGGTTGCGGCGCACGCTGGGGGGCGATCCTGGCGTCCGCCTGGAGGCGATCCTCACCGAGACGCTCGCCTGCGGCGCGGACCTGGAGCGCGGGCCCGAGCGGCTGCGGGTGCTGAAGGGCGACCTGCACCTCCTGACCGCGCTCTGCGACCTGGGCGGGGTCTGGGACCTGGACAAGGTGACCGGCGCCCTCACCCGCTTCGCCGACGCCGCGGTGGCCGCGGCCCTGGACATCGCCGCGCGCGAGGCGCTGGACACCGGCCGCCTGGCCCGCCTGGGCGAAGGCGCCGAGGGCCCCCTGCCCGGCTATTTCGCCATCGCCATGGGCAAGCACGGCGCCTTCGAACTGAACTACTCCAGCGACATCGACATCTCGATCTTCTACGACCCCGAGGCCCTGCCCCTGGCCGACGGCGTCGAGCACGGCCCGTTCGTGCGCCGCTTCACCGAGCGCTTCCAGACCCTGCTGCAGCAGCGCACGCCCGACGGCTACGTGTTCCGCGTCGACCTGCGCCTGCGTCCCGATCCGTCGTCGACGCCGCTGGCGGTGCCGGTGGACGCCGCCTTCGAGTACTACGAGAGCGTCGGCCAGAACTGGGAGCGGGCGGCGTTCATCAAGGCCCGCGCCGTGGCCGGCGACCTGCCGCGGGCGAGCGCCTTCCTGGCCGAGCTGCAGCCCTTCGTCTGGCGGCGCAACCTCGACTTCGCGGCCATCGCCGACATCCACTCGATCAAGCGCCAGATCCACGCGCACAAGGTCGACGAGCGCCTGGCGGCCAAGGGCGCGGACCTGAAGCTCGGCCGCGGCGGCATCCGCGAGATCGAGTTCTACGTCCAGACCCAGCAGCTGATCCTGGGTGGCCGCCACCCGGAGCTGCGCTCAAACCGCACCCTTCAGGCCCTGGCCGCCCTGACCGAGGCCGGCCACGTCACCGAGGCGGCCCGCGACGAGCTGACCGAGGCCTACGTCTGGCTCAGGGCCCTGGAGCACCGCGCGCAGATGCTGGCCGACGAGCAGACCCACCGCCTGCCCGAGGCCGACGCTGAGCGCCGCCGCATCGCCGCCCTGGCCGGCCACGCCAACCTGCGCAGCTTCGACGCCGCCGTCGAGCGCACGCTGAAGACCGTGAACCGCCGCTACGGCGAGCTCTTCCCCGGCGAGGAGCCGCTGTCGTCGCGTTTCGGCAGCCTGATCTTCACCGGCGTCGACGACGATCCGGAGACCCTGGCGACCCTGAAGCGCATGGGGTTCTCGCACCCGGCCCAGGTGTCGCAGACCATCCGCGGCTGGCACCACGGCCACATCGCCGCCACCCGCACCGAGCGCGGGCGCGAGCTCTTCACGCGCCTCGCGCCGCGCCTGCTGGACGCGACCCAGGCCACGGGGGCGGCCGACGCGGCGTTCCTGCGCTTCTCGGACTTCTTCGCCGGCCTGGCCTCGGGCGTGCAGGTGCAGTCCCTGTTCCTGGCCCAGCCGAAGCTGCTGGAGCTGGTGGTGCGGGTGATGGCCTTCGCGCCGGAGTTCGCCCGCACCCTGGCGCGCCGGCCGGCGGCCCTCGACGCCCTGCTGGACCCGGCCTTCTTCGACCCGATCGAGCCGCCCGAGGACCTGGCCGACGCCATTGCCGGCGCCGACGGCTTCGAGGCGGCCATGGACACCGCACGCCGGCGCCACCGCGAGGCCGCCTTCCGCGCCGGGGTGCAGGTGCTGGGCGGCGCGGCCAGCGCCGAAGCCGCCGGCCATGCCTTCGCCGATCTCGCCGACGCCATCGTCGCGGGCCTGGCGCGCGCCGCCCTGGCCGAGGTCGAGCGCATGGCCGGCGCCTTCCCCGGCGAGGTCGCGGTGGTGGCGCTGGGCAAGTGCGGCTCGCGCGAGATGACGGTCGGCTCGGACCTCGACCTGATGACGCTCTACGACCGCGGCGCGCCGGACGCGGCCTCGGCGCTGAAGGGCTGGACGGGCGACGTCTTCTACACCCGCTTCACCCAGCGCCTGGTCTCGGCCCTCTCGGCTCCCACGGCCGAGGGCACGCTGTATGACGTCGACCTGCGCCTGCGCCCGACCGGCACGCAGGGGCCCGTGGCGGTGAGCTTCCCGGCCTTTGCCGGCTACTACGAAGGCGACGCCGAGACCTGGGAGTTCCTGGCCCTGACCCGGGCGCGCGTGGCCTGGGCGACCTCGCCCGAGTTCGCGGCCCGGGCGGAGGCGGCGATCGAGGCGG
>DASZQQ010000072.1:0-8036 GCA_035549595.1 Caulobacteraceae bacterium | reverse complement strand
CCAGGATTGTGCGTTTCATGTCTTGCCCCGGAGGAGCCGGCGCGCGCCGGCCCAACGAAAATCCATGGCGCGGGCGGGGGCTTGCCCCCGCGCCGCGCCGGCGGTTCGTCAGGCTCTGGAGGGAGGTCCCGTGGCGTCTATGGGACGCGGTGGGGGCCCGCGCGGGGCGAGCGCGGAGGCTCGGCGCAGGGCGAACACCGCCGGCGCCGAGGGCGGCTCGACCGTCACCTCGACAGTCGTCGGCGGCGAGAGGGGCGTGGCCATGGCCTGGCAGGCCGCGGCGCAGCAGTCGTGCGACTGCGCCGGCGCCTTCTGCGGGTCGCCGGGCTTGCTCACGCCCGCCAGGGTGCAGATCGGCTGGCCGAAGGCGTCGCGCGGCATGGCGGCCGCCTGGGCCGGGGCGAAGCCCTGGACCAGCAGCGCCAGCATCAGGAACGGCAGGGCGAGGATCCGCCCGAGGCCTTTCATCGATCGCGACCCCTCGTCAGCGCGCGTCCCATAGACCGCACCGGCGCCCGCTGGGAACAGAAATCGGCGCCGCAGCGCGATTCCTCAGCCGAGCGCCCACGCCTTCCGGGCGGTCTCGATGCCGGCGAGCTTCGCCTCGAAGGCGGACCAGTCGTCGGCCTCGGCGATCGGCGCCCAGAGCGCCTCGATCTGGTCGTAGAGCAGCTCCTCGGGCTCGGGCCGGGCGAAGTAAGGGGCTTCCAGGCGCTCGGGACGATCCGGCTCGTAGGCCTCGAGCCGGCGGCGGAAGTCGAGGAAGGCCTCGCCGCCGTAAAGCGTCGCACGCGGGCCGGCCAGCGCCCGCGGCCCGGACGCCTGCCCCCCGAACCAGTCGAAGAAGAACGGCTCCCAGCGCACGCCCTCGCCGGCCTCGGCCAGGGCCTTGAAGGCGGCGTTGACGAGCTCGGTGTCCGGCTCGGCGCCGCGCGGCTTCAGGCCGAGCCGCGCCAGCATCGCCGCGCGCAGGCCGTCGCGATAGGCCTCGCTGAAGGTGTTGAGGGCGTCGACCAGCGGGTCGGTGTCGCTGGCGAGCGTGAAGGTCCCGGCGAGCTGGCGCAGGTTCCAGAACACCGCCTCCGGCTGGCGGCCGAAGCTGTAGAGGCCGGTCTCGTCGAAATAGGCGGCGGTGAAGTTCGGGTCGTTGCGCGGCAGGAAGCGGTAGGGGCCGTAGTCGAAGCTCTCGCCGGTGATGTTCATGTTGTCGGTGTTGAGCACCCCGTGCACGAAGCCCGCGGCCATCCAGCGCCCGACCAGAGTCCCGGCGCGGCGGGTGACGGCGCCCAGCAGGGCGGCGGCCCGGTTCTCGGCGTTGCCGAGTTCCGGATAGTAGAGCTCGATAACGTGGCCGATCAGGGTCTCGATGCGGTCCGCCCGCTCCTCGAAGGCGTGGCGCTGGAACGTGCCGAAGCGGATGTGGCTGTGCGACAGCCGCGTCAGCACGGCCGCGCGAGTCGGGCTGGGCTCGTCGTTGCGCTGCAGGGCCTCGCCGGTCTCGATCAGGGAGAAGCTGCGCGAGGTCGGCACGCCGAGGGCCTCGAGCATGGCGGTGGCCAGCACCTCGCGCACGCCGCCCTTCAGCGTCAGCCGCCCGTCGCCGCCGCGCGACCACGGCGTCTGGCCCGAGCCCTTGGTCCCGAGGTCCAGCAGCCGGTCCGTGCCCGCCTCGCGCAGCTGGGCGTAGAGGAAGCCCCTGCCGTCGCCTAGGTCGGGGTTGTAGGTGCGGAACTGGTGGCCGTGGTAGCGCATCGCCAGCGGCCGCGGCTGGTTGTCCGGCAGGGGCTCGAAGCGGCCGAAGCGGGCGATCCACTCGGCGTCCGTCAGGCCCTCGAGCCCGACCGTGGCGGCCGCCCGGTCGTTGCGGTAGCGCAGGATCGTCTGCGGGAAGTCCGCCGGCGCCACCGGGTCGGCGTAGTCGGGTCCCAGCGCTTCGAAGCGCGGATCGGGGCGGTAGGCGGGCGAGAACGGCATCGCAGCCAGATGAGCCCCCGCGACGGTCAGGGCAAGGGCTACCCCTCCCGCCGCCCCGTCAGCTTCGGTCCGGCCAGGCCCGAGAGCACCTTGCGCGCGCCGAGCACGGCCTCGGCGCCGGCCAGGCGGTAGGCCGAGGCGATCCGCGCGCGCAGCCGCTCGGAGACGCGCGCCTCGAAGGCTTCGCCGGCGGGAGTCAGCACCGCGCCCTTGCGCCGCCCGTCGAGGTCGCCGCGGGCGCGCGCGGCGAGCCCCGCCCGCTCGAGCTCGCCGAGTGTCTTGCTCGCCGACTGCTTGGAAAGGCCGCTGAGGGCGGCGAGGTCCAGCACGCCCAGGCCCGGCCGGCGGCGGATCAGGAACGCGGCCCGCCAGTGCGAACGGCCGAGCCCGGCGCCTTCCGGCGCAAGCGCCTGGTCGACCTCGACCCACAGCGCGCTCTCGGCCAGCAGGACCAGTTCCAGGCCCAGGTCCAGCTCGTCGTCGCGCAGGATGAGACGCGGATCGGCGATCATCGGGCGGGCGCCAAACCGTTTGACGACGCTGGCCCGGGAGCGTCTAAGGAGCGCTCCTTTTCGCGAGGAGGATTATCGCCCAATGTCACTCGTTCCCTACGACGATCGCGACGGCTGGATCTGGTTCGACGGCCAGTTCGTGCCCTGGCGGGACGCGAAGGTGCACGTACTGACCCATGGGCTGCATTACGCCAGCGCCGTCTTCGAAGGCGAGCGCATGTACGGCGGGGAGATTTTCAAGCTCACCGAGCACACCGAGCGCCTGTTCAAGTCGGCCGAGATCCTCGACTTCCAGATCCCGTGGACGGTGGCCCAGATCGACCAGGCCTGCAAGGACACCTGCGCGAAGAACGGCCTCACGGACGCCTATGTGCGCCCGATCGCCTGGCGCGGCTCGGAGACCATCGGCGTCTCGGCCCAGGCCAGCAAGATCCACGTCGCCATCGCCTGCTGGGACTGGCCGAGCTACTTCAAGCCGGAAGAGAAGGCCAAGGGCATCCGCCTGACGTGGGCGAAGTACAACCGCCCGTCCCCGGCCACGGCGCCGACCGCGTCCAAGGCCGCCGGCCTCTACATGATCTGCACCATCTCCAAGCACGCCGCCGAGCGCGACGGCTATGCCGATGCGATGATGCTGGACTATCGCGGCTACGTGGCCGAGGCGACCGGCGCCAACGTGTTCTTCGTCAAGGACGGCGTGCTGCACACCCCGACCCCCGACTGCTTCCTGGACGGCATCACCCGCCGCTCGGTGATCGCGCTCGCCAGGAGCAAGGGCTTCGACGTGGTCGAGCGGCACATCAAGCCCGAGGAGCTCTCGACCTTCTCCGAGTGCTTCATCGTCGGCACCGCCGCCGAGGTGACCCCGGTCTCGGAAGTCGGCGAGTACCGCTTCACGCCCGGCAACATCTCCCTGTCGCTGATGGACGACTTCGCCAAGCTGGTGCGCCGCGAGCTGGTGGCGGCGTAAGGCCCTCCCTCCCCGCGGCAGGGCTGTCGAACTTGGCTTCGGCCGAGAGCGCGCGGTGCGTCAGTGGCTAGCAGGACAGGATCGGGTGACCTCTGGCGTCCCTTCTCCCCACGCGGGAGAAGGTGGCGGCGAAGCCGTCGGATGAGGGGGCCCTCCGACGCCCGCCGCCCAGAGGTCACCTCGCCAAGTGCTTCGGCGTCGTGCGGGCCGTCACAGCCCATAGGCGATAGCCCTGCCTCCCTCTGGGGGAAGAGCGGTGTCAGACCGTCCAGCTCTCCGGGGTCGGATAGGGTTCGTTCTTCAGGAGCCGGTTCAGGCCCAGCGCGCAGCGGACGATCACCCACACCGCCACCGCCGGAACGAGCAGGAAGCCGACGAGCAGGAAAATGGTGAGGCAGGCGGCGACTAAGTAGAGCAGGCCGATCCAGAAGGTGCGGATCTGGAAGGTGAAGTGCGACTTCAACCAGTCGGGGGCGGCGTCGCGGTTCACATAGGCCAGCACCAGGCCGACGATCGCGGTGACGCCGAAGGCGAAGCTCGCCAGGTAGAGGACATAGATGACCAGCGCCATCTGCCGCTCGTCGCCCGTGGGCGTCGGGCCGGCCGTCACGATCGGAGGCGGTGGCGGGGGCGGCGGCGCGGCGGTCTGGGTCTCTTCGCTCATCGGATGGCCTCCCTCGGGCCGTCAGCCGCGGACGGCGGTGATCTCCACCCCGGCGGCCTGGGCGTCGGGCGCCAGGGCTTCGGGCTTCTCGACGCGGATGCGGGCGCGCAGCACGCGCGGCTCGTCGAAGCAGGCCTGGGCGAGTCGCTGGGCGAAGCTTTCCACGAGGCCGATGTGGCCGGACGCGGCGATCTGCCTGGCCGCCGCGACCACGTGCTCGTAGTTCACCGTGTCGGCCAGGTGTCGCCAGCCGCCCGCGGCCACGTCGAGCTCGACATCGACCACCAGGGGCTGGCGCCGGTTCAGCTCGTGCTCGTAGACGCCGATCTCGACGTCGACCTTCAGGCCACGGACGAAGACCTTGGTGACGAGGATCTTCAGGTCGCCGTGGGCGGCGGGGGGATGGTGCGGGGTGGCGGGCGCCTCCTTGGGGACGGGCATGGCCTTCACTCCGGCTCGCCGACGATGTCGGGCGTCTTCCAGGCCAGGTGCTGGCCCCCGTCCACCGCGATCATCTGGCCCGTCACCGACCCAGCGTCAATCAGATAGGCGAGCGCGGCGGCGATCTCCTCCGGGCTCGCGCCGTGCTGCAGCGGCACGGCGCCCGCCTCGGCGGCGAAGTCGGCGGCGGACTGGTGGATGGAGGGCAGGGTCGGGCCGGGGCCGATGGCGTTGACCCGGATGCGGGGGGCCAGGGCCTGGGCCAGCGTCTGGGTCGCGGTCCAGAGCGCGGCCTTGCTCAGCGTGTAGCTGAAGAACTGCGGCGTCAGGCGCCAGACGCGCTGGTCGACGATGTTGACGATATGGCCGCCGCGGTCCGGCGGCAGGGCGGCGGCGAAGGCCTGGGCCAGCAGGACCGGCGCGCGCAGGTTGGCCTGGTAGTGGGCGTCGAGGCTGGCCGGCGTCAGGCTGGCGATGCGGTCGTCGTCGAACAGCGAGGCGGAGTTCACCAGCAGGGTGACGGGCGCGCCGTCAGGCGCCACCAGGGCCGGCAGAAGGTCGGTGTCGGCGAGATCCGCCGGCGCGATCACGGCCCGGCGGCCGAGCGCGCGCACGCGCTCGCAGGTCTCCTCGGCGTCGGGGCCGGGGACGCGGACGTGAATGCGGACGTCGAAGCCGGCCTCCGCGGCGGCGAGCGCCAGGGCCCGGCCGATCCGCCGGCCGGCGCCGGTGACGAGCGCCCAGCCGCGCATCGCCCGCATCCCGCGCCGGGGCGCTCCTAGTCGAGCCGCTTGAACTCGTAGAGGTTCAGGGCGCTGATGACGACGAAGATGGCGATGAAGGCGTAGACGCTGGCCATGAAGGGCTTCCCCGGGAGTCGATGGGCTGGCTTTAAGGGCCGCCGCCCGCAGAGGCAAGGCGACGCGCGCCCGCAGGCGAATTGCTGTAGCGTCCGGCGACGATGAACTGGCGCCGGCCGCTCGAACCCCTGATCCGTCCCGCCTATCGCCTGGTCTCGCGGCTGACCCGCGGCATGACCCTGGGCGTGCGCGGCCTCGTGCTCGACGCGGAGGGCAAGGTGCTGCTGATCCAGCACACCTACCTGCCCGGCTGGTACATGCCCGGCGGCGGCGTCGAACGCGGCGAGACGGCCGAGGAGGCGATCGCGCGCGAACTGGTCGAGGAGGCCGGCGTGCGCGCCACGGCGCGGCCCCGGCTGGTGTCGCTGCACTCCAACCACATCCGCTTCCCGGGCGACCACGTGCTGATCTACCGCATCGATGCGTGGGAAGCCTGCGAGGCCACCTCGAGGGGCGAGATCGCAGCCGTCGGCTGGTTCGCGCCGGACGCCCTGCCGCCCGACGTCACCCCCTCGACGCGGGCCAGGATCGAGGAGGTCCTGGGCGAGGGCGAGCCGCACCCACACTGGTGATCTTACTTCCCCTACGGCGCCCTTCCCCTCTGAACCGCGATCACTAATATGCCCGGCCGACAAGGCCCCCCTGTGGAAAAGCGGGGCCGGTGGGACGTCGCTCCGAGGAGGATCGCATGCGCGACTACATGAAGTTCTATATCGACGGCCAATGGGTGGACCCGGTCACGCCCAAGAGCCTGGACGTGATCAATCCGGCGACGGAAGCGGTCTGCGGCCACATCTCCGCCGGCTCGAAGGCCGACGTCGACAAGGCGGTCAAGGCCGCGCGCAAGGCGTTCGCGACCTGGTCGCAGACCTCGCGCGAAGAGCGCCTGGAGATCCTGCAGCGCGTCCTGGCCGAGTACCAGAAGCGCTTCCCCGACGTGGCGGCGGCGATCACCGAGGAGATGGGCGCGCCCGTCAGCCTCGCCCAGCGCGCCCAGGCCCCGATCGGCATGGCGCACCTGGCCACCGGCATCGAGGTGCTGAAGAACTTCAAGTTCGAGGAAGACCGCGGCCCGACGCGCATCGTCAAGGAGCCGATCGGCGTCTGCGGCCTGATCACGCCCTGGAACTGGCCGATCAACCAGATCGCCTGCAAGGTCGTCCCCGCGCTCGCCACCGGCTGCACCATGGTGCTGAAGCCGTCGGAAGAGGCGCCGTTCAGCGCCTACATCTGGACCGAGATCATGCATGCCGCGGGCGTCCCGGCCGGCGTCTACAACATGGTCAACGGCACCGGCCCTGAAGTGGGCGCGGCGATCTCCAGCCATCCCGACATCGACATGGTCTCGTTCACCGGCTCGACCCGCGCCGGCATCGAGGTGGCCAAGGCCGCCGCGACCACCGTCAAGCGCGTCGCCCAGGAACTGGGCGGCAAGAGCCCGAACATCATCCTCGACGACGCCGACTTCCCGTCGGCGGTCGGCGGCGGCGTGCGCACGGTGATGAACAACTCCGGCCAGTCGTGCAACGCCCCGACCCGGATGCTGGTGCCGTCCAAGCGCATGGCCGAGGCGATCAAGATCGCCAAGGAAGCCGCCGAATCGACCACGGTCGGCGATCCGAACGGCAACGCCACGATCGGCCCGGTGGTCAACAAGACCCAGTGGGAGAAGATCCAGCGCCTGATCCAGGCCGGCATCGACGAAGGCGCGACCCTGGTCACCGGCGGCGTCGGCCGTCCGGAAGGCCTGGACAAGGGCTTCTACGTGAAGCCCACCGTGTTCGCGAACGTGAAGAACGACATGACCATCGCCAAGGAAGAGATCTTCGGCCCGGTCGTGTCGATCCTCGGCTACGACACGGTCGACCAGGCGGTCGAGATCGGCAACGACACCGAGTACGGCCTGGCCGCCTACATCTCCGGCACGGACATGAACAAGGTCCGCGAAGTGGCCTCCAAGCTGCGCGCCGGCCAGGTGTCGATCAACGGCGGCGGCGGCGACATGACCGCGCCGTTCGGCGGCTACAAGATGAGCGGCAACGGGCGCGAGTGGGGCGACTACGGCTTCCACGAGTTCCTGGAGACCAAGGCGGTGCTCGGCTACACGCCGAAGCAGGCCGCGGAGTAAGACGCGCCTCCCCCGCTCGCGGGGGAGCACAGTGACGACGCCCCTTCCCTTTCCCAGGGGAGGGGCGTTTTCATTGGGCACAACGAAAACCAGGGAGGAACGGCGATGAACGACATCGCTTGCGTCGCCGACGTCGCGCGTGTGTGGGCCAGGAAGACGCCGGACGCCGAGGCGCTGTGGTTCGAGGGCCGCTCGACCACCTACGCCGAGCTCGACCGCGCCGCCTCGCGCTGCGCCAACGCCCTGATCGCGGCGGGCGTGCAGCCGGGCGACCGGGTCGCGGTCATCCTGCCGAACTGCCCGCAGCACGTGGTGGCGTTGTTCGCGGTGCTGCGGGTCGGCGCGGTCGTCACCCACTGCAACCCGCTGGCCCCGGCACACGAGCTGCGGCAGCAGCTGCGCGACGCCGGCGCCGAGGTGGTGGTCTGTCTCGATCGCACCGTGCCGACCGTGCTCGAGGTGCGCGCCGACTGCCGGGTCCGGTCGG
>DASZQQ010000071.1:0-15731 GCA_035549595.1 Caulobacteraceae bacterium | reverse complement strand
ATCAGCCGGCTCGTCTGTTTGAGTCTTCGAGCACGATTCAGCCTTTTGTCGATTCCGACAAAAGCCATCGTGCTCTAGGGAAGCGCCCATGTCCGACGCCTGCCGCCTCTACCTGATCACGCCGCCCGCCATCGACGACCTCGCCGCCTTCGGCCACCGCCTCGCCCAGGCCCTGGACGCCGGCGACGTCGCCGCCCTGCAGGTGCGGCTGAAGGACGTCGACGACGGGATCATCGAGGCCGTGGTGCATGTGGTGCAGCCGATCTGCGCCGCGCGCGGCGTCGCCGTGATCCTGAACGACCGCCCCGACCTCGCCGCCGCCCTCGACTGCGACGGCGTCCACGTCGGCCAGGACGACGTCCCTTACGCCGAAGCGCGCCGGATCGTCGGCAAGGACCGCATCGTCGGCGTCACCTGCCACGACAGCCGGCACCTGGCCATGGAGGCCGCCGAGGCGGGGGCCGACTACGTCGCCTTCGGGGCCTTCTTCGAGACCGGCACCAAGGTCCCCAAGACCCGCGCCGACCCGGAGATCCTGTCGATCTGGCAGGAGAGCATGCTGACGCCCTGCGTCGCCATCGGCGGCATCACCGTCGACAACTGCCGCGCCCTGGTCACCGCGGGCGCCGACTTCCTGGCGGTCTCGGCCGGCGTCTGGGCCCATCCCGACGGCCCGGCCGCGGCCGTGAAGGCGTTCCAGCACGAGATCGCCGAAGGCCTGAAGGCGAGGTGAGCCCTCTTGCTCTTCCCCCTCTGGGAAGAACAGGAGCTGCGCCCGCCCTCCGTAAGCTCAACTTACGCAGCCTCCAGCAACCCGCTGGCGTGGCATTCGCGCAGGAGCCAGTCGGCGAAGCGGCGGATGGCGAGGATGCGCGGGCTGTCGTCGCGCCAGACCAGGTAGCAGGACTGCGGCGTCTTCATGGTCGTGTCGGAGACCCTGACCAGCCGGCCGCTCTCCAGATAGGCTTCGGCGTGGATGCGGCGCACCAGGGCGACGCCCAGGCCGGCCGCGGCGGCCTCGACCACCATCGCCGCGTCGTCGAAGGCCAGGCCCCTGAGCGGGCGCGGCGGCTCGACGCGCGCGGTGGCGAACCAGGTCTCCCACAGCGGCGTGTCCTCCAGGATCAGCGGCAGGTCGCGCAGGCGCGCGTCGCCGAACGCCCCGTGCCGGGCGACGAAGTCTGGGCTGGCCACCGGGAAGGCGATCTCGTCGAACAGCGGCTCGACGTGCAGCCCCGGCCAGTCGCCGTCGCCGAAGCGCATGGCGATGTCCACGCCGTCTGTCTCGAAGTTGGCGTAGTCGCGCCCGGTGCGCACCTCGACCGCGAGGTCCGGCAGGGCCTGGTGCAGGCGCTTCAGGCGCGGGCTGAACCACAGCTTGGCGATCGAGGCCACGGTCGAGATGACCAGCTGCGAGCCGCGCTGGCCGGCCGTCAGGTCCGCCGCGGCGCGGTCGACGATGCGCGCGGCTTCCAGATAGGCCTTGGCCAGCGCCAGGGCCGGCTCGGTCGGGTTCATGCGCATGCCCTGGCGGCGGAACAGCTTGAAGCCGTACGCCTCCTCGAGCCGGCGGACGGTCTGGCTGACGGCGCTGTGGGTGACGCCCAGCTCCTCGCCGGTGAGGCTGTAACTTCTCAGGCGGCAGGCGACCTCGAGCACCCGCAGTCCAGCGAACGGTGGGGGTCGGCTCGCCATGGACCTGTAAATCCCTCTAACAGACGTGCGATTTCGTCGATGTAGGCGGCCCTCTACTTGGTTAAGTCTAGGATTGGTTCCGTGAAAGACTGAATTAAAACTGCGTAATGAAGCAGGCGCAGATGTCGGCGCATGTCCGAAACTGAACATGGCGTCACCTTTGGGAACAGGATGCGGCCTGGCGAGTTAAGTGGCGGATGAACGCGCGGGACGAGCAACTGTACGAGGAAGCGGCCGCGCTGTGGCGCGAGCTGCACGGCGCGTCGCCGCCGGCGACCGTCGACGCCTCGAGCCTGCTCGCCATCCTGGTCCAGTCCACGCCCATAGCCGAGTACGAGCGCCTGCACTCGCGCCACCTCGGCGAGCGCGACATCGTGCGCCCGGCGCGGGCGCGAACCGCGGCCTGAAGTCTCCCGCGGGTGAAACGGCTTTTCCTTTCGGCCCCGGTTCTCTAGGTTCCGCGCCTCTTTTCGCGGCCCGGACCCCCCAGGATGACGACCCCATCGGCCCTGCTGAAGGTGATGATCGACGCGGCGCGCAAGGCGGCGCGGGGACTGTCGCGCGACTTCGGCGAGGTCACCGAGCTGCAGGTGTCGAAGAAGGGCGCGGCCGACTTCGTCTCCGCCGCCGACCTGAAGGCAGAGCAGGTGCTGTTCGAGGAGCTGAGCAAGGCCCGGCCCGGCTACGGCTTCCTGGGCGAGGAGCGCGGCCTCGTCGAGGGCACCGACAAGACCCACCGCTGGATCGTCGACCCGCTGGACGGCACCACCAACTTCCTGCACGCGATCCCGCACTTCGCCATCAATATCGCCCTCGAGCGCGACGGGCAGATCGTCGCCGGGGTGACCTACAACCCGATCAGCGCCGACCTGTTCTGGTCCGAGCGCGGCCGCGGCGCGTTCATGAACGACAAGCGCCTGCGCGTCGCCGCGCGCACGCGCCTGGACGAGGCGGTGATCGGCACCGGCATCCCGTTCCTGGGCCACGGCCAGCACGCCCGGTTCCTGAAGGAGCTGCATCAGATCAGCCAGCGCGTCGCCGGCGTGCGGCGCTTCGGCGCCGCGGCGCTGGACCTGGCCTGGGTCGCGGCCGGGCGCCTCGACGCCTTCTGGGAGCGCGACCTCAGCGCCTGGGACGTCGCGGCCGGGACGCTGATGGTCACCGAGGCCGGCGGCAAGGTGACCGACGCCGAGGGCGGGGCGGACATGCTCGAGGGCGGCTCGATCGTCGCCGGCAACCTCGACATCCACCCGCTGCTGCTCGAGCGCCTGAAGGCCGCCGGCTGATCAGGTTCCGTTCAGGCGTGGCGCGATGGAATCGCCATCGATTCCAGCTAGGCTCCGCTCATGAACCCGACCCGCCGTGACCTCGCCGCCCTGGCCGCCGCCGCCGCGATGATCCCCGCCGCCGCCAGGGCCGACGGGAGGCTGCCGCTGGTCATCGCCCACCGCGGCGCCAGCGGCGAGCGCCCCGAGGAGACCAGGCTCGCCTACGACCTGGCCATCGACGAGGGCGCCGATTTCATCGAGCCCGACCTGGTGGCGACGCAGGACGGCATCCTGGTGGCCAGGCACGAGAACGAGATCTCGGCCACCACCGACGTCGCCGGCCGGCCCGAGTTCGCCGCCCGCAAGGCCACGAAGACCATCGACGGCCAGAAGGTCACGGGCTGGTTCACCGAGGACTTCACCCTGGCCGAGCTGAAGACCCTGACCTGCCGCGAGCGGCTGCCGCAGCTGCGGCCCCAGAGCGCCAAGTTCGACGGCCAGGGCCAGATCCTGACCTTCCAGGAGGTGATCGACATCGCCCGCGCCGGCAGCGTGCGCACCGCGCGCGTGATCGGGGTGATCCCGGAGATGAAGCACCCGAGCTACTTCGCCTCGATCGGCCTCGGCCTCGAGGAGCGCCTGGCCGACGCCATCCGCACCAACGGCTACAACTCGCCGGCCGCGGCGATGTTCGTGCAGTGCTTCGAGGTCGGGGCGCTGAAGACCTTCGGGCGCTTCTCGCGCGCCCGCCGGGTGATGCTGGTCGACGCCGAGGGCGGCCCGCCCGACCAGCCGGACGTCAAGTTCGCCGACATGGTCACGCCGGCCGGGCTGAAGGCCATGCGCGCCTATGCCGACGTCGTCGCCCCCAATCAGTCGATGGTGCTGGACTTCACCGCCCCGAAGACGCCGGCGCCGACGCCGCTGGTCGCCGACGCCCACTCGGCCGGGCTGATGGTGCATTCCTGGGCTGCGCGCCCGGAGAACGAGTTCCTGCCCAAGGCCCTGCAGAAGGGCGATCCCAAGCGCTCCGACTTCGCCCGCCGCCAGGGCGACTTCCACGCCCTCCTGGTCGCGCTCTACGCCGCCCGGGTGGACGGGGTCTTCACCGACGTGCCCAAGGAAGCCGTCCGCGCCCGCGAGGACGCGATGCGGCTCCTCGAAAAGCTGGACCGGCAGAAGCGGTGATCCTTCCCCGCAAGGCGGGGAAGGGGGACCATTCGGTCAGCGACCGAATGGTGGAAGGGGCGTCCGGCGGCCGCTGGTGCGCGTGGCCGTGCGCCCCCTCCGTCACGGCGCGCGCCGCGCGCCGCGCCACCTCCCCCGTGTCGCTGCGCTCGCGGGGAAGGACCTAAGCCGCTTCCTGGCCGAACTGGAGCTGGGCGAGGCGGGCGTAGAGGCCGCCCTTGGCCAGGAGTTCGGCGTGCGTGCCCTGCTCGACCACCTTGCCGGCGTCCATGACGACGATGCGGTCGGCCTGCAGCACGGTGGCCAGGCGGTGGGCGATGACCAGGGTCGTGCGACCGGCCATGGCGTCGTGCAGGGCGCGCTGGACCAGGCGCTCGTTCTCGGCGTCGAGGGCGCTGGTGGCCTCGTCGAGCAGCAGGATCGGCGCGTCGCGCACCAGGGCCCTGGCGATCGCCAGACGCTGGCGCTGGCCGCCGGACAGGGTCTTGGCGCGCTCGCCCAGCGGCGTCTCCAGGCCCTCGGGAAGGGCTTCGAGGAAGCCCTCGGCCTCCGCCGCGCGCGCGGCGGCCTTGAGCTCGTCCAGGCTCGCCTCCTCGCGGCCGAAGCGCAGGTTCTCCAGCGCCGAGCCGGAGAACAGGGCCGCGTCCTGGGCGACGAGCGCCGTGCGCGCGCGCACCTGGTCCGGATCGGCGGCCCTGAGGTCGACGCCGTCGATGCGCACCACCCCCCCCAGCGGGTCGTAGAAGCGCAGCAGCAGGCGGAAGACGGTGCTCTTGCCCGCCCCCGAGGGGCCCACGAGGGCCACCGTCTCGCCAGGCTTCACGGTGAGGTCGAAGCCGTTAAGGGCCGGCAGGTCGGGCCGGCCGGGATAGGCGAAGGCGACGTTCTCGAACGCGATCTCGCCGCGCGCCGGCGTCGGCAGCGGGACGGGGTGCGCGGGGGCCGCTATGTCGGGCCGGGCCGACAGCAGCTCGGCGATGCGGTCCATGGCCCCGGCGGTCTTCTGCACGTCGCCCCAGGTCTCGCCGAGAGCGCCGACCGAGCCGGCCGCCAGCACCGAGAGGAACACGAACTGGGTCAGGGCGCCCGGGCTCATGGACAGGGCCGCGCGCCAGAGCACGAAGCCGATGCCGCCGGCGATCAGCACCATGACGAGCGCGGTCATGAACGCCCGCGCGCCGATCCGCCTGAGGGAGGCGCGGAACGCCTGTTCGACGGCGCCGGCGAAGCGGGTCGAGGCGCGGCCCTGGCGGCCGAAGGCCTGCACAGTCTCCAGCGCGTCCAGGGTCTCGCCGGCGTAGGCCACGGCCTCGGCGAAGCGCTCCTGGGCGCTGGTCGACAGGCGCCGCACGCGCCGGCCCATCAGGAACAGGGGGACCAGGACCACGGCCCCGAGCAGGAAGACGAAGCCGGTGTAGGCCGGCGCGATCACCAGCAGGATCGCCAGGCCGCCGACGAAGGTCAGGAAGTTGCGCAGCGCCACCGAGATCGACGAGCCGACCATGTTCTCGACGATGGTCAGGTCCGTGGTCATGCGCGACAGCACCTCGCCGGTGCGCACCTTCAGGAAATAGGCCTGATCCAGGCTCATCACGTGGCGGTAGAGGGCGATGCGCATGTCGGCCACGACCCGCTCGCCGAGCTTGGTGATGAAGAAGAACCGCCCCGCGGTCGCCGTGGCCAGGATGCCGACGACGCCGGCGGCGAGGATGAAGTAGCGCCCCAGCACCTGCGGCTGGCCGGAGTGGAAGCCCTTGTCGACCAGGATGCGCAGCGCCCAGGGAATGGCCAGCGTCGCGCCGCTCGAGATCAGCAGGAAGACCGCGGCCAGGACGGCGTCGGCCGAGTGGGCGCGGACATAGGGGATCAGGTGGGTCAGAGGCCGCAGGTCGCGCTGGCGCTCGCGGCGCGCGGCTTCCTGGGCCATCTCCGTCTTGAGCAGTTCGCCCGCGCCCGGCCGCCCCGCGACCTGGGCTACGCTGTCACTCGCCATACTGCCGACCCTTGCCTTCGACGGCGCGCCTCGTGTATAGGCGCGCGTTCTTCGCGGCCCCTCGCGGGCCCGCTCGTCCGTCATCGCTCAAGTCGGTTCCAAAGCGCCATGAAACAAGACACCCATCCCGACTACCACATGATCAACGTGATCATGACGGACGGCACGACCTATCAGACGCGTTCGACCTACGGCAAGGAAGGCGCGACGCTGCACCTCGACATCGACCCGAAGACGCATCCGGCGTGGACGGGCGGTCACCAGACCCTGCTCGACCGCGGCGGCCGCGTGTCGCGCTTCAACGCCAAGTTCGGCGCCTTCACCGGCAAGAAGTAGGCGGCGGGGCCTTCACGGCCCTCCCAGCGTCCCGAATACGAAAACGGCGGCCCGCTGCGGCCGCCGTTCGCGTTTGCGCGTGCGCCTTTGCCGGCGAAGCCGGCGTCAAGGCCGAACCGCTGCTTTCACCACAGAGGACACAGAGGAGCACAGAGGGACGCGGAGCAGCCCGGGCGACTCGATCGCCTCTGTGTACCTCTGTGAACCTCTGTGTCCTCTGTGGTCGAAAGCGGCCTGAGCCACGTTCCCGGCTTCGCCGGGTCGGCCTTAGCCCCTGAATGCGTCCTTGAGTCGCGCCAGCTGGGCGAGCACCGGGGAGGGGGTTTCCTCGGCGCCTTCGGTCTCGACGTACATGCGCCGGTCGAGGTGGCGGACGCGGTCGTAGAGGCGCTCGGAGCGCTCGAGCAGCTGGTTCAGCGGACCGGGCAGGCCCTCGCGCGAGGCCGGCTGGCCGGTGTGCTCGGCGGCGAGGCGATAGCTGGCGTCGCACGCGGCTTCGGGGGGCATGTGGCCTTCGCGCACGGCGCGCTGGACCAGGAGCCACGAGGCCACCTGCATCAGCCGCGTCGTCAGGCGCATGCTCTCCGAGGCGTAGGCGAGGGCGGCGTTGCGCGACAGCAGCTTGGAGTCCTGGCGACCGGCGCCGTCCAGGTAGGCGGCGGTCTCCTCGACCAGGCCCATGCCTTCCTGGAACGTCCGTTCGAACAGTTCCGAGCGGGCGAAATCCTGGATGATCCCGGCCCGCCAGGGCTCCGTCTGCGGCGCGATCGCGTTGTTCATCTAGGTCCTTCCTCGTCCAAGGTCCGAGCGGACCCCCCGCCGCAGATGGCCTGCAATGCCTGTGCCAATGCACGGATGTCCCAATGCGGCGCCGATCGGTCCGACCACGGCCTAATCCCGCCGCGCGAACAGGGCGTCGGCCGCGGCGCGGCCCGCCTGCTTGCGGTCCATCTGCGCGCGGGTGCGGGCGATCTCGGCCTCCAGAGCCTCGATCCGTTCCTTCAGTTCGGCGACGCCATAGACCTCGAGATCCTCGCGCATCAGCTCGGTCAGCGCCTGGCCGCGCTGGCGCCGGACTTCGGCCGGTTCCTCCGCCATGGCAGGGCCTCCCTTTGCCGGTCTGCCGTCAGGCGCTATCTGACCCTCACGCGCGCCGGCGCGCAAGCCATAGGGAGCCCAGGATGAGCGACATGATGACCGCGATCGCCGTCGAGGGGGGCAAGGGCCCGGCCGAGGCGGTAAGGCCTGTGTCCATCGAACGGCCCGTCGCGGGCCCCGGCCAGATCCGGATCGCGGTCAAGGCGGCGGGCGTGAACCGCCCCGACCTGATCCAGCGCCTGGGCTTCTACCCGCCGCCGCCGGGCGCTCCGACGACCATGGGGCTGGAGGTCGCCGGCGTGGTCGAAACCGGCGCCGGGCGCTGGAAGGCCGGCGACGAGGTCTGCGCCCTGCTGGGCGGAGGCGGTTACGCCGAATACGCCGTCTGCGACGCGCGCCACGCCCTGCCCAAGCCAAGGGGCCTCAGCTTCGAGGAGGCCGCGGGCCTGCCGGAGACGGTGTTCACCGTCTACGCCAACGTGTTCGAGCACGGCGCCCTGAAGGCCGGCGAGACCCTGATGATCCACGGCGCCACCTCCGGCATCGGCGTCACCGCCATCCAGATGGCCAAGGCGGCCGGCGCCAAGGTGATCGCCACCGCCCGCGGCGCGGCCAAGGCGGCCGAGGCCAAACGGCTGGGCGCGGACGTCGCCGTCGACGCCACCGCCGAGGACTTCGAGGCCGTCGCCAGGGCCGAGGGCGGCGCCGACGTGATCCTCGACATGGTCGCGGGGCCCTATTTCGCGAAGAACCTCGAGGCCCTGAAGACCGGCGGGCGGCTGGTGCACATCGCCAGCCAGGGCGGCGGCACGGTCGAGCTGCCGATCATGAAGATCATGCAGAAGCGCCTCGTCATCACCGGCTCGACGCTTCGCCCCCGCGACGCCGACGAGAAGGCGCGCCTGGCGGCCGAGGTCGAGCGCGTGGTCTGGCCGTGGATCGAGGCCGGCAAGTTCAAGGTCGTCATCGACCGCACCTTCCCCCTGGCGCAAGCCGGCGCCGCCCAGGCCTGGCTCGAAGGCGGCGCCCACGTCGGCAAGGTCGTGCTCGTGGTGTGACCTTTCGAACCACGACAGGACACGAAAGACACAAAGATGGGGGGACTTCGCTGGTCCCCCATTCCCGCTCATCCCGACGAAAGTCGGGACCCGACTTTCGTCGGGATGAGCGGGGTTGGGAGGGACCGTAGCGCCCCCCTTTCGTGTCCTTTCGTGGTTCCAGACCGACCGCCTTGCCGGAATCGGTGCGGGCGCGGATAAGCGGGCGCACATCGCGACAAGCGGGAGGGGACCTGTGAACGGGATCGCCGTCTTCAGCGGGAGCGCCCACCCCGAGCTTGCGGCCGAGATCTGCGAGGTCCTCAACGCCCCGCTGCTGCCCTCGACCCTGCAGCGCTTCGCCAACGACTGCCTCGAGGTCCAGCTGCAGGCCAACTGCCGCGAGCGCGACGTGTTCATCATCCAGCCGGTGGTGGCGCCGGTGCAGGAGCACCTGATGGAGCTGCTGCTGATGCTGGACGCCGCCCGCGGCGCCTCGGCGGCTCGGATCACGGCGGTGATCCCGCACTACGCCTACGCGCGCTCGGACAAGAAGGACGCGCCGCGCATCTCGATCGGCGGGCGGCTGGTGGCCGACCTCCTGGTCACGGCCGGGGCCAGCCGGGTGCTGACCATGACCCTGCACTCGCCGCAGGTGCACGGCTTCTTCAGCGTTCCGGTCGACCACCTGCATGCGCTGAACGAGCTGGCCGACCACTTCCGCGGCCACGACCTTTCCAACACCGTGGTCGTCTCGCCCGACCTCGGCAACGCCAAGGACGCGGCCGCCTTCGCCCGGCGCCTGTCGCTGCCGGTCGCGGTGGCGGCCAAGCAGCGCTTCCCGGACGACAAGGTGCGCATCACCTCGATCATCGGCGAGGTGGCGGGCAAGGACGTGATCGTCATCGACGACGAGATCGCCAAGGGCAGCACCGTGATCGAGCTGATCGCCCGCCTGCGCGAGCAGAACGTGCGCTCGATCCGCGTCGCCTGCACCCACGGCCTCTTCGCCGACGGCGCCGTGCAGCGTATCGGCGCCGAGCCGGGCGTGGCCGAGATCGTCTGCACCAACACCGCCCCGATCCCGCCGGCCCTGCGCGGCGACAAGCTGAAGGTGCTGTCGATCGCCCCGGCCCTGGCCGAGACCATGCGCCGGATCCACCACGGCGAATCCGTCAGCGCCCTGTTCCACGGCGGCTGAGGGCGTCTCGCGGCCTGCCTCACGCCGAGCGGCGGCGGACGGCCGTTTGATCCTGCTCATGGCGGCCCCTGCCTGGGCGGGCATGCTCGCCTGGTCCCGGCGGGACCTCTTTCCCGCTCGCGGCGTTCAGGTTGGGTTCAACCAGGACCGTCCACGCTCGGGGCGGTTTCGCGTCTCCGTTCAACATCGCAGGAAGGCAATCCCATGAAGACCTTGCTTGTCGCCCTCGCCGGCGTCGCCGCGCTCGCGGCCGCCGCGCCCGCGGCCGCCCAGCCTTACGACCACCACCACGACCGCTGGGAACACCGGCACGACCGCTGGGAACACCGTCACGAGCGCTTCGAGCATCGGCGCTGGGAGCACCACGAGCACCGCGTCTGGGTGCGCCACCACCGCCACGAGCGGGTCTGCGTCTGGCGCCATCACCACCGCGTCTGCTTCTGGCGCTGACCGGCGCTCGACCCTGATCGGGACGGGGCGGCCCTCGAGCCGAGATAGCCGTTCCCTCTCGCCCCTTTAGGGCTTATACGCATCAGCACAACCGCCCGGCCGAAAGGCCGGGCGCCGCTGTTTCTGGAAGACGACATGACCGACATCCTGATGCCCAAGGCGACCGCCGTCTGGCTGGTCGACAACACCTCCCTGACCTTCGAGCAGATCGCCGATTTCTGCGGCCTGCACCCGCTCGAGGTGAAGGGCATCGCCGACGGCGAGGTGGCGCGCGACATCCGCGGCGCCGACCCGATCGCCAACGGCCAGCTGACCCGCGAGGAGCTCGATCGCGCCGGCGCCGATGCGAAGTACCGCATGAAGGCCCAGAAGAGCCGCCACGCCGAGCTCTTGAAGCCGGCCAAGAAGGCGCCGCGCTATACGCCCGTGTCGCGCCGCCAGGATCGGCCGGACGCCATCGCCTGGTTCGTGCGCAACCACCCCGAGGTCACCGACGCCCAGGTGTCCAAGATCCTCGGCACCACCAAGGCCACCATCGACCAGGTGCGCACCGGCCAGCACTGGAACAAGGCCAACATCAAGCCCGTGGACCCGGTGACGCTCGGCCTCGTCACCCAGCTGGAGCTGGACGCGCTGGTGAAGAAGGCGGCCGAGAAGAAGGCCAAGGACGACGCCAAGAAGGGCATCGTGGCGCCCGAGGGCGCGCACCTGCGCCCGGCGTCCGAGACCGGGGTCCTGGAAGCCGAGCACGAGCCCGGGCATGAGGTCGGGCACGACGACGACCAGGAGCTCGAACACGAGCACGCGGACGCCGGATTCGAGACCCACGAGGATCTCGACGACGAGGATTGATCCTCTGGCCCGGTCCCCTTCCCGTCCTGTCGGCAGGGGGCCGGGCCGGCTCGCGCCTCGGAGGCGCTAGTGCAGCCTGGTCCTCAGGCTCTCCAGCTCTTCCTTCAGGCGCAGTTTCTGTCGCTTCAGTTCCGTCAGCCGCAACTCGTCCGCGGCCGGGCGACTCATCTCGTCCTGGATCGCACGCTCGAGCGTCTGGTGACGTACGCCGAGTTCGCGGATACGGGCGTCGATGGCCATGGTTGGCGACTCCTCTTCTGCCTGAGGTGAAGTGAACACCCCTGCTGGGGGTTCGTCAGATCACATATGGTTTCACGGACGGTTGCGCAGGGCCCCCGGGGCCCGGGCGCCCGCCGAACGAGCAAGGGACCTCCAGATCATGGGCGACAGCGGCGCAAAGCGTTTGGTGGTCGGGATTTCCGGCGCTTCGGGCGTGTCCCTGGGCGTGCGTGCGCTCGACGCCTGCCGCGAATTGGGGGTCTCCGCTCACCTGATTGTGAGCAAGGCCGCGGCCCTGACCCTGGCCGAGGAGACCGACCTGACGCTGGCCGACCTGGCCGCGCGGGCGGACGTCACCTACCGCGTCGGCGACGTCGGCGCGGCCGTGGCCTCCGGCTCGTTCAGGACCCTGGGCATGCTGATCGCGCCCTGTTCGGTGCGCACCATGGGCGAGATCGCCACCGGGGTGACCACCACCTTGCTGACCCGCGCCGCGGACGTGACGCTGAAGGAGCGGCGCCCGCTGGTGCTGATGGTGCGCGAGACGCCGCTGCACCTGGGCCACCTGCGCACCATGGTCGCCCTGACCGAGATGGGCGCGATCATCGCCCCGCCCCTGCCCGCCTTCTACGCCCGCCCGGCCAGCGTCGAGGCGATCGTCGACCAGGCGGTGGGCCGCGCCCTCGACCTCTTCGGCCTCGACTGGGCCGGGGTGCAGCGCTGGAGCGGCACGGCCACGGGCGCCGCGGAGGCCGATTGAGCCCCGCCCCCGGCCCCACCCCCACCCCTACGCTCTGGGACGACGCGGTCCGCCGCTACGCCGCCCCAGGCGTCGCCGAGGCGTGCCTGGCATTGCAGGACGCTCACGGCCAGTGCGTCCCCCTGCTGCTCTGGCGGCTCTGGGCCCTGGACCAGGGGCGGCCGGTGGACGGCGTCGTGTTGCGTCGGGCGGCCGAGGCGGCGCGGGCCTGGCAGGGCGCCGCCATCGCCCCGCTGCGCCAGGTCCGCCGGCGGCTGAAGGACGCCGTGGCCGGTCCCCCGGGGCCGCAGCAGGAGGCCCTGCGCCAGGCCGTGAAGGCCGCCGAGCTGGAGGCCGAGCGCCAGCTGCTGGCCGCCCTGGAGGCCCTGACCCCGCCCCCGGCCCCCATCCGGCCCGCCGCTGACGTCGCCGCCGCCCTCGCCGAGACCGCCGCCGCCTGGGGCGCGCCCGTGTCGCGGCCGGATTTGGCCCCCCTCGTCGCCGCCGTCTCTTGACCCGGAGGACGGTTCGGCGGCCATTGGCGCGACGCTCCGGCCACTCGGATCCGATACCGCGATGAACGACGACGAACCGATACCGGCCGCCGAGGCGGCGATCCGGGCGCGGATCGCGGACCTGCGCCAGCAGCACCAGGACCTCGACGCCGCCGTACGCGCCCTGGAGGGCCAGCCGCCCTGCGACCAGCTGCAGATCGCGCGGCTAAAGAAGAAGAAGCTGGTCCTGCGCGACCAGATCACCCGCCTCGAAGACCGCCTGACCCCCGACATCATCGCCTGAGACAGCGCGCGTAGGGGTCGTGGACGTCGGCTACCCTGCCATTTGGACCACGAAGCACACGAAGCACACGAAGGGGCCCGGGTAGCGGCCGCGCGCAGCGCGCCTATCTCGTGACGCTAACCTGACCGCCGCACAGCCCCTTCGCGTCCTTCGCGCCCTTCGCGGTCGAACCTTCCGGCGCGTGCGGCGGCGGCCAGGCTCGGAGTCGAACCGCGAAGGGCGCGAAGGGACTGAGGGGGGGACGTCGGCTACGCCGTAAGTTTGGACCACGAAGCACACCAAGCACACGAAGGGGTCCGGGTAGCGGCCGCGCGCAGCGCGCTCATCTCGTGACGCAAGCCTGACCGTCGCACGTCTCCTTCGCGTCCTTCGCGCCCTTCGCGGTCGAACCTTCCGGCGCGTGCGGCGGCGGCCAGGCTCGGAGTCGAACCGCGAAGGGCGCGAAGAGCGCGAAGAGGCGCCGAAGATTTCTGCGCCCTCTGCGCCTTCTCTGCGGTCTCTGCGTGAAATATGGCCTCGCCTCCGGCGCGGCGTTTCAGGTCAGGCGCGGCCGCTTCGTGTGCTTCGTGTGCTTCGTGGTCCATGATTGAGCGCCGCAGGTTCCTCGCCCGGCAGGGGAAAAACGCCCTTGGTTCCGGGACTTAGCCGAACGGCGGTACGCCGAAAGATGTAGCGGTGCTCTTGCGGGGGCAGGGTTTCGCGGCGCAAATCGGCGCTGGCGCCGGGGGGTGAGGCGAGGAAACCATGGACCACGACGCGGCGCTGCACATGGCGGCGCAGGCGGCCGGCCTCTGGACGGCGCTGCACCTCATCGTGCTGCTGGTCCTGTCGCTGCTGGTCGTGCGCCAGCGGCAGGTGCACCACGTGGCCTTCGGCGACGAGGGCGTGCCGTCCCTGGCCCGCGCGATCCGCGCCTTCGGCAACGCCGCCGAATACATCCCCGCCGGCGTCGGCGGCCTGATCGCCCTCGCCCTGGTCAGCGCTCCGCCCATGGCGATCCACATCGGCGGCGCCGTGCTGCTGGTCGGCCGCCTCGTCCATGCCGCCGGCCTCTCGCGCACCGGCGAGACCTCCCGCCTGCGCTCGGCCGGCATGCTCCTGACGTGGCTCGCCTACATCTTCGAGGTCGTGGCCCTGCTGATCTTCGCCCTGATCTGAACCCGGCGAAGCCCGAGGGGAGGCGAAGCCTCGAAATTGAAATGTCCACGAACCACACGAACCACACGAACAGGTTCGTTGAGGGCGCAGGCGTCGGCGCTTCCGCGGGCGCGTTCGTGGGGTTCGTGTGGTTCGTGGACAAACACAGGGGCCGGGCCGCGCCCGCAGCGTCGCCTTGGGAGGCGCTTGCGCGCCTGGCGGATGACACCGGGCCGAAGTGACGCTCGTTCGGTCGCTTGCGGCGGGGGCGGGGGTCCGCCATATGCCGCGCATGGATGAGACCCTGCTGCATGACGTCGTCGCCCAGGCGCTGAAGGCCGGGGCGGACGCGGCCGAGGCCGCCTTTGCCGAGCGCGCCGCCCTTTCCGTCCAGGTCCGCCTGGGCGCGCTGGAGGAGGTCGAGCGCGAGGAGGCGCGCGACCTCGGCGTGCGGGTCTTCATCGGCCAGCGCCAGGCTTCTGTGTCCGGCTCCGACATCTCGGCCGAGGGCCGCGCCAAGCTCGTCGAGCGGGTGGTGGCGATGGCGAAGCTGGCGCCGGAGGATCCCTACGCCGGCCTGCCCCCGGCCGAGCGCCTGGCCCGCGGGCCGCGGCCGGACCTTTCCATCTACGACCCGCGCGAGCTCGACCCGGAGACCCTGGAAGCCCGCGCCCGCGCCGCCGAGGACGCCGCCCGCGCCGTCGAGGGCGTGACCAATTCCAACGGCGCCTCGGCCAGCTGGGCCTCGTCGGCCTGGCGCCTTGTCACCAGCGGCGGCTTCTCCGGCGAGCACCGCGCCTCCAGCTTCTCGCTCTCGGCCGTGGCCATCGCGGCCGCCGACGGCCAGATGGAACGCGGCGGCGAGGGCCGGGCCACGCGCTGGGACGAGGACCTGCCGGCCCCCGAGGCCATCGGCGCCGAGGCCGGCCGCCGCGCCGTCTCCAGCCTGGGCGCGCGCAAGATCGCCTCGACCACCGCCCCGGTGATCTTCGAGAACCGGGTGGCGATGTCGCTGATCGGCCCCCTGATCGGCGCCATCTCCGGTCCGTCGGTCGCCCGCGGCGTCTCGTTCCTGAAGGACCGGCTCGGCCAGCAGCTGTTCGCCAGGGGCGTCGTCATCCGCGACGATCCGCACCGGGCGCGCGGCCTCGGCTCCTCGCCGTTCGACGACGAGGGCGTCGCCAACCGGCCGATGGACCTGATCGACGACGGCGTTCTGACCACCTGGCTGATGAACACCAGTTCGGCGCGGCAGCTGGGCCTCGAGACCACCGGCCACGCCAGCCGCGGCCTTGCCGGCCCGCCGGGGGTCGGGGTCTCGAACCTGACCGTGCTGCCGGGCGACAAGGACCGCGCCGCCCTGATGGCCGACGCCAAGGCGGGCCTCGTCGTCACCAACATGTTCGGCCCGTCGCTGAACGCCAACACCGGCGACTGGTCGGTGGGCTGCTCGGGCTTCTGGTTCGAGAACGGCGAGATCGCCTATCCGGTCACCGAGATCACCGTCGCCGGCAACCTGATCGACATCTGGGGCCGCCTGGTCCCCGGATCCGACCTCGAGATCCGCGGATCCTCCAACGCCCCGTCTCTGCTGGTGGACGCCCTGGCCATCGCGGGCAAGTGAGCGGCGACCTCGACCTGATCCTGGACGCCGCCCGCGAGGCGGGCGAGCTGATCCTGCGCCGGCGCGACGACGCCGGCGAGGTGGTGTGGAAGGCCG
>DASZQQ010000070.1:0-2744 GCA_035549595.1 Caulobacteraceae bacterium | reverse complement strand
CGCCGGGGCCGCGGCGGGCGCAGGCGCGGCGGCGCCGGGCGCGGCCGGGGCGACCTCGTACCAGGCCATCTGGGTGCGCCAGCCGTGGCTGCGCGCGGCGGCTTCGAAGCGGTCGGCGAAGTTGGCCGGGGTCGGGCCCGCGTCGGCCTGGTCGATCGTCGGCAGGCCGAGGTCGAACGGTCCCTTGCCGCGGATCAGGGCGACGCCGTAGACGCCTGGCTGGCGGTGGCAGAGGCTGACGCGGAAGCCGCCGTCGCCGGTCGCGCGCGCGGCGCCGACGAAGCCCGGCCGCCCCTGCAGGGCCGCCAGCCCCGCCTTGCCGTTGAACACCGCGCGCACCTGGCCGTCCGGCTGCACCAGGGCGAGCGCCGCGTCGTCGGGACCCACGGCGCCCTCGATCACCGCCAGGGCGTAGGCCGGGTCGCTGCGGCATTCGGCGTGGGCGTCGGGCCGCAGCAGGGTCGCCGGCGCCGAGAGCCAGGAATCCCCGTTCGAGGCCGAGGCGCGCACGGTCTTCATCGCATCGACCGCGCCGCAGGCGACGCTGTTGAACGCGACGACGGCGCCCTGGCGCAGGTCCACGGCCTTGCCGGCGTGCTCGACCGCGGTCTTGACTGAGCCGGCGGCCGCATCGGGATCGCCGGCGCCGCCGGTCAGGCTGAGCGCGATGCGCCCGCCGTCGCCCTCGCTCAGGGGGCCGTATTCCAGCCAGGCGCAGCGGCTGGCGCCGATGGCCGTCTCCACCGTGCGCGCCAGGCCCGAGGCCGGCTGGGAGAGGCTGGCCAGCGTCCCGCCAGCGCCGGCGCCGGCGTCTTTCTTGCCGCCGCTGAACAGGACCACGGCGAGGCCGATCAGCAGCACCGCCCCGCCCGCGGCGCCGGCCCAGATCAAGGCGCTCTTCGGCAGGCCGGCGTCGGCCTTGGCCGGGGCGGCGGGGGCCAGCTTCAGCGCGCTCTGCGCCTTGGGCGGGGCCGAGACCTTCTTCGACGCCGCCGTGGCCGGGCCGGCGGCGGCCGGCGCCGTCGCCGGCTTGGCAGCGCGGGTCTTGCGCACGGGCTTGTCGAGCGCGGCCAGCACCTCGTCCATCGAGCGCAGGCGCTTTTGCGGGTCGGCCTGCAGCATGGCCGAGAGCACCGGCGTCAGGCCCGGCGGGACCGGCGACAGGTCGGGGCCGGCGCGGCGCCGGTCCACCGCCTCGACCAGGGTCGTGCCCATGTCCGGCGCCTGGCCCGAGAGCAGGGCCAGCATCACCAGGCCCAGGCTGTAGACGTCGGTCCAGGGGCCGATCTCGCGGCCGAAGTCGCCGAACTGTTCGGGGGCCACATAGCCGAGCTTGCCGGCGAATCCGGCGCCGACGATGGTGCCCTGCGAGGTCTGCAGGTCCTTGGCGATGCCGAAGTCGATGATCTTGGCCGCTTCCAGCCGCCCGCCGGGGGCCAGGATGTTGTCCGGCGAGATGTCGCGGTGGATGGCGCCCAGCTCGTGCGCCGCCTTCAGTCCTTCGGCCAGGCGCCGCAGCAGGCCGCGGAGCTGCTCCTCGCCGGGCGTCACCTGGCCGATCATCTGGTCAAGGCCGATGCCGTCGACGAACTCGGTGACGATGTAGAGCGCGCCCAGCTGCGGCTCCTGGGCGAGCACCCGGTACTGCACGAGCGCGGGGTGGTTCAGGCGCGTCAGGGTGCGCGCCTCCTTGCGGAACATGGCCTGGACGTTGGGGTCCTCGGCCAGGTGCGGCAGGATCACCTTGATCGCGACGCGCTCGTCGGTGTTGACGTTGATCCCCTCGTAGACCTCGCCCATGCCGCCGCGGTCGATGAAGCGGCGCACCTCGTAGATGTGGTTCAGCACCACCCCGACGGGCAGGCGCCCGCTTGGGGGCGGCGAATAGGCCGTCGTCCCCGGCGGCGGCACGGAGCCGTAGCGGCTGGTCGAGGCAGGCGGCGGGATCGAGGCGGCGCCGGCGTTGGACGGCGGCGGCTGGTAGACCGTCCCGCGGGAGCCTGCGCCTGGCTTGTCTTCGTCCCCAGGCATGAGCTCAGGCTTCCTGCGGCAGGATCAGGGCGGTCATCTCTTCGCAGGCGACGGTGATGACGGTGACGTTGTCCGGCGCGCCGCGGTCCAGCGCCAGCTCCAGCAGAGCCTTGCAGGCGGCGCGGGCGCCCATGCCGGCCAGGTGCTCGCCGATCTCCTCGTCCTTGACCATGCCGGTCAGGCCGTCGCTGCACAGAAGGAAGATGTCGCCCGGCTTCAGCTCCTCGGTCCGCACCTCGGGCCCGAAGTCCTCGTCCACGCCGACCGCCCGCGTGATCACGTGCGACATCGGATGGTTTCGCGCCTCTTCCTTGGTCATCGCAGCGCGGTCGACCATCTCCTGGACCTGGGTGTGGTCGTGCGTGACCTGGCTCAGCACGTTGTCGCGCAGCAGGTAGACGCGGCTGTCGCCGGCCCACAGGAGCGCATATCGCCACCCGTCGATGTAGAGCAGCGCCGCGGTCGAGCCCATCCTCGCGCCGGCCTCTTCGGCGGCGTCGTAGATGGTCCGGTTGGCGCGCATCAGCGCCGCCTCCAGTCGGTCGATGTTGGCGTTGAAGTCGTTGTCGAGCGCGGTCTCCTCGATCGCCTGGGTGACGGTGTACGAGGCCCACTTGCCGTTGGTGTGGCCGCCCATGCCGTCGGCGACGACCCAGATGCCGACGTCCTCGCGAACGACGTGCGAGTCCTCGTTGGCCGTTCGCACGCAGCCC